>JAGREQ010000157.1 GCA_020446465.1 Novosphingobium sp.
ATCGACTCTTGCCGGAGCTGATTAAAAGCATCGATAATTTCTGCAGCCCCTTGCGCGCTAAAAGGCAACAATGCTCCGGAAATCACAAATCGCCCGTTAACCTCGAGCACGCGTGTCGCAACCTTGTCCCATGTGACAAGAGTTTGGGTCGCGCTGTGTTCCCGTACCGTTACCGGGGCGCTATCGCGCAACAGATCGCGCAATGTCATCGACTGACCGGGGACAATCTCGCTGACCTCATAGAGCGACATGACCGTATCGCGCAGCGCACGCATATAGGCCTTGTTGGGCGCCTTTTCGTTCCAGCCCCGCCGCTTGAGATAATCATCGACCAGATTGAGTCCATCCGGCTCGAGTTCCTGTGTGAGCAGATCCTCAAATGCACAGCCCCACACCGGTCCCTGCCAGTGATCGCCAATCAGTTCGAACATGGCATCAGGATCAAGCCCACTTTCCTCACAGGCAAGGCCAATATGCTCGGACAGCATGTCCGCCATGATTTCATCCCAGGGCGCGCGGTCTGCAAATCTGATCAGGCCGGAAAGATCATGGGCGGGTTTCAGTCGGGACATCAAAGCTGGCCTTTTTGCATCGGGGCAAAGCCCTGTACCGATAGATTGCAATTCAAGCGCATCCAAGATGCATTACAATTTCAGCACCGAGCTATGACGTAAGCACGCAATCTGCAGCCAGGCCGATATGCCATGTTACCAGGCAAATCGTGACGGCACAGAACCGTAGAATATTCTGTTCGTCCAAACTGCACGCAGATCGCAGTTGAGGCCACCCTTTGCCTGGCCCATATTTGCACGTAATCAGGCCCTTGCTGTATATCAGCTCTGCGCGTCCTGAGCAGACGATGCCTCTGCAAATTTCAGGCCCAGTTTGCGCGAGCGCTTGGCAGCAGGTTTGGTTGCAGTCGCACTCGCGGTCTTGGCCCGTGCCTTTCGCGCAGGCGCAGCTTTCACCTTGGGGCTTGTTCGAGCAGCCCTGGGCTTGGGTTCTGCTTCTTTCACCTGAGCCGGGGAGTTTGCTATTGCTGCCCCCGACTTGCGACCAAGACCGATCTTCTTTGCCAGATCAGCACGGGTGGCAGCATAGTTCGGTGCAACCAGCGCATGGTTTGAACCAAGCCTCCAGCGCTGGCGGTATTCCTCAATGCTCAAGCCATGGGCGGTCGCAAGGTGGCGCTTGAGCATTTTCATCTTCTTGCCGCAGTCAAGACACACGACGTGATCAGGCTTTACCGAGGCACGGATCGAGACAGCAGGCTCAGGTCGCAGGTCATCTACAACGGCCGAGCTGTCCAACGAAGAAAGAGTAGTGAAAACACTTTGAATAAGAAGCGGCACGTCACCTGCGGCAACACTGTTATTGCTGACATGGGCAACAACAATGTCAGAGGTAAGAACAACCAGGTTTTCATGGATTCCGGCAGCATCTTCCATTGCAGTATTTCCTTCAAACCTTGGTTCGATCAAGCGATTCCGATCGATTACGCGCGGGCGCTTAGCACGTAGATTTCCTATATGAAACGGCTGAACTTACCTTGCATGAAGAATAACAACTTTTGACAACAGAACTCGTCGAACAATCGAGAAGATTGTGTGCATGCTGATCAAAACGAGAGCGATGCATAACTCTGCCACTGATCAAATATCAGGGTCAGGGCCTGTACCGATCATCAATCTTGCCCAATCTGGACACAATATTCCCCCTTCCCCTTTCATACGGTGATGGCACCCGGACGGTACAATGGGCCGCCCATCTTGGTTGCACTTACCTGAGACTATCCTCGAACAGGCCGTTTGCGATAGCCATGATCTTCTCCTGCCAGGCAAGCTGGTCGGTCCATTCGGACGGCATAGCCTTTGCGCCATAGCGAGCGCCGGCCAGCTGCCCGGTAATGGCCGCAGTGGTATCGGCATCATCGGCAAGGTTGGCTGCCAGAAGCGCAGCATCGCCGAAGTTACTGGTGCGCCCCACACACCACAGCGCCGCCTCGAGCGAATGAACGACATAGCCTGAAGAACAGATATCGCCGCGCGGCCTGCCTCGCCACGAACCTGCCATGATGGCAGCAATGCTGGAAGCAAGGTCATTCTGCCTTGCGCGCAGAACCTCGGCACGCGCAGTGCCGACAATGGCGTCCGCCAGCAATTCGGCATAAGTCACACTGAATCGCCCCGATATTCCCGGAGGGTAAAACCCTCACAAGGAGAACCGGAGCGATTCAGGGGGGCCGCGAATCAAACGCCCCGCGAAAACGGCGGATTTGCGACATTTCTATATTTCCCCTTTGCGCTGAACAGGTCGTGACAGCACCTCCAAATTAGTCAGAGCGGCCACAATGGTGTGAACCGCAGCGACTATTTAAAGGGGGAATTCATGAACTTTCTCAACACACTTTTCCCGAAGCGGAACCGTGACGGTCTGGCAGGCAGCGATGCGCAGCTGGTCAAGCTGGGCCGCAAACTGCGCACCTTCGATATCGAGACCGTCGCGCCATACGACAACAAGGGCGTGGTCGCGTTCCTCAAGGCGGACAAGATGTCCAAATTGAGCTCGGCGCAGATCCGGGTGTTCCTGATGCTGCGCGACAACCCGGAGCCGGAAGGATTCACGGCCCGGCACATTGCCGAGTGGCTGGAGATGACGCCGAACTCGGTGCGATCCTGCCTCAGCGTTCTGAAGCGCGAAGGTTATGCCCTGCACAGCAAGGTCGAGCAGCGCGACAGTCGTGGCCAGAAGGTCATCGCCTGGGTCTACGATCCGGGCTGCCCGTGGGCCGACGACGACTTGCTTTACTGGGAATTCGGAAAACTCTGAGCATGGCACAGGCGGGCGCCCCGGGAAATCTTGGGCGCCTGCTTTGTGGCCGCCGGTTGTGCCCGCGCGTCCTTCAATCGTCCTGTGCGTCCCACTCCAAGGCCTTGCTCACCAGGTCCTCGAACTTGTCCGCCCAGGCGAGCTTGTTGCGCCACTCCGGCGGAATCCCGTCCCTCCCGTAGAGCGCCCCCGCCAACTGCCCGGTGATCGCTGCGGTGGTGTCGGCATCCTCGCCCAGGTTGGCGGCCAGGAGCACTGCATCGCTGAAGTTACTGGTGCGCCCCACACACCAGAGTGCGGCCTCGAGGCTGTGTGCGACATAGCCGCTGGCATGGACCGCATCTCGGCACTTGCCACGCCACGAACCCGCCATGATGGGAGCGATGTTGCCCGCCCATGGATAGTCGCGCGGGCGCATGACCTGGCTGCGCGGGCGACCTTCGATGGCGTCCGCCAGCAATTCGGCAAAGGCCACACAGGCATCGACCGCCTCGGGGGCTCCATGTGTGGTCCGGCTTTGGCGGGCGGCAACATCGCGCATCACTGAGCGCTCGCGCCAGTGCCGGATGGCAACGGGGGCCAACCGCATCAGGCTGCCATTGCCCGCTGACATTGGGTCGGTTGCACCCGCAATCGGATTGCCGCTCGCCTTGTATCGGCGCAGTGCCTCCCGCACGGTGCCGCCAATGTCAAAGCAGCTACCGGTGCATGAGTAGGTGCCTTGCTCATGCCAGGCGACGAACCGGGTCATAAGGTCGGCCTCGTCGAAGTTGGCGTTTCGGGTGAGGCTCTCCATGAGCGCCAGGGCCATTGCGGTGTCATCAGTCCACTGGCCCGACTTGAGCGCAAACGGTCCGCCGCCTAACATATTGATGAGACGCGGCCTCGTATCGCGGGCACTGAACTCGAGCGTCGTGCCCAGCGCATCGCCGATCGCGAGTCCGAGCATGGCGCCAAGCGCACGATCAACGATCGATTCTTCCGCACAATCGGGCAAGTCTTCGCCGCATGACCTGGCGCGCCAGAGGTACAGCTCCTGGCACTTGGTCTCAATGGCGCCGGGACGTGCTTCACGCACCAGTTCGATGGCGCGCTCAACAAACATGCCAAGCTCGACAAGCAGCTCGACGGCAATGGTGCCGGCGCGACCGAGCCCGCCCTTGCAATGGACAAGCACATTGAACCCGTCGCGCAAGAGTGCATGGCATTCGGGGCCGATGACCGACCAGGCGCCGGCATTAATCGCATCGGCCGAGCCATCGATCATTGGAAAGTGGCGCCAGGCCATGTGTCGGGCTTCGACTTCGGCGCGCAGCGCGCTGACATCCAAAGCAGCAATCTCGTGATCTTCGAGGAGCGTCACGACAAGCGCGGCTCCCCAGCGTTCGATCGTATCGAGATCGAGTCCCAGATCCCGATCCCAGGCCCCGGTTGCCGCATGGGGTTGTTTCTTGCCCGGACAGAACGTCACCCCGACCCTGCCATAGCCGGGGGCAACCTTGATCTCGGCGATCTGGAGGGGATGGGTAATCGAGGTGCGCATCATGGCCATATCTTTCGCTGTGGCATGATCATTGTCGTCATGCCTTGTGCGCTCTACTGGTCCATCACTTCGCATCAATTGCAATAACTATCTGGTTTAAATCTACATTATCTCGATTCTGTGTCCCTGCCGCCGCGCTCAGAACCATATCATGGCCATTGTCCATAGGGTTACGCCAGTGATCACAGGCATTGCGCAAGAAATGTCGGCGCCGGTCGCATTTTCCGGTCGACATCTGCGGATTATCCGCCATGTCTGTCGTCCGTGATTCGCAAGCAGGTGACGCCCCTGCACTCTTGCTCCGGTAGCCGCGCGCATCGGAGCCTGGGGTCGTCGAAGCAGCATGTTGCTGCCCTTCTTGCAAGGAGATCACGCCCCCATGGAACAGCTCGACCTCGATAGCGAGCTTGCTGCTCTTGCAACCTCGCCCAGGGCCCGGTTGCGCCAACGCTGGAGCACGCTCACTGGCAAGCCGGCCCCCAAAGTCAGCGCTGCCCTCATGCGCATGGCGCTTGCGTTCGAACTGCAGGCATCTGTCTATGGCGGATTGTCACAGCGCAGCGAACAGCACCTCAAACGGGCGCATGACAAGCACTGCGCCATCGATATCCACTCGCAACCGCGCCAGCGCCTCGTGCGCGAATGGAAAGGCACACTCCATACCGTAACCGTCGAACATGACGGCACGATCCGCTGGAACGGCAAGACATGGCGTTCACTGAGCGCGGTGGCCCGGGCCATGACCGGAACGCGCTGGTCGGGGCCAGTTTTCTTCGGCCTGCGCAAAAGCGGTAAAACCGGATGACCCCGGTACGCTGCGCCATCTATACCCGCAAGTCGAGCGATGAAGGCCTTGAGCAGGGATTCAACTCGCTCGATGCCCAGCGCGAAGCTTGTGCTGCCTATATCATGAGCCAGGCCAGCGAAGGCTGGGAACTGCTGCCCGATCACTACGACGATGGCGGCATATCGGGCGGCACGCTCCAGCGCCCTGCCCTCCAGCAACTGCTCACCGACGTGGCGGCAGGAAAAGTTGATATCATTGTCGTTTACAAGGTCGACCGCCTGACCCGTTC
>JAGREQ010000158.1 GCA_020446465.1 Novosphingobium sp.
GGATTCGTCCGCCAGATCGCTGAAGCGTGTAATCTTTGCCTCGAAACGCAGCCGCACCTTGCCGGTTGAACCGTGGCGCTGTTTGGCCACGATCAGTTCGGCAAGGCCATAGACCTGTTCCATTTCCGCAGCCCATGCCTGGTGCGCCTCGTGCACCTTTGCGTCATCGGAATTGCCTGCTTCCTTGGGTTCACGGGCCGCGACGTAGTAGTCTTCGCGGAAGACGAACCAGACCATGTCGGCGTCCTGTTCGATAGAGCCGGATTCGCGCAAGTCAGAAAGCATCGGACGCTTGTCTTCGCGTTGTTCGACAGCACGCGAAAGCTGGGACAGCGCGATGACCGGAACGTCAAGCTCCTTGGCCAGCGTTTTCAGGCCGCGGCTGATTTCGGAAATTTCGTTCACGCGGTTGTCGTTTGCGCGGCCTGAGCCTTGCAGCAACTGAAGGTAATCCACCACCACCAGTCCGATATCATGGCGGCGTTTCAACCGGCGGGCACGGGCGCGCAGCCCGGCGATAGTAAGCGCAGGGGTATCGTCGATATACAAGGGCAGTTCGGCAAGGCGCTGGCTCGCGCGTGAAAGTTCGTGAAAATCCTCGCGGCTGATCTTGCCCTTGCGCAGGTTTTCACTGCTGATTCTTGATTGTTCGGCAAGGATGCGGGTGGCGAGCTGGTCCGCGCTCATTTCCAGACTGAAAAAGGCAACTGCCGCGCCAACCGACTTTTCAATGCCGTCAGCCTTGTCGCGCAAAAGCCTGTCTGCTGCGTTGAAAGCGATGTTGGTAGCAAGCGAGGTCTTGCCCATGCCGGGACGCCCGGCAAGGATGATAAGGTCTGAATTATGGAGGCCGCCGGTCTTTTCATTGACGCTGGATAGGCCGGTTGTCTTGCCTGAAACATGCCCGCCGGAATTGAGCGCCAGTTCGATCATGCCCAGCGCCTTGTGCGTGGCCATGCCGAAACTTGACGCTTCGTTGCTGCCGGACGCACCTTCCGCCACGTTATAGAGCGCAGCTTCTGCCTGCTCTATCTGTTCCATCGGCGCGACATCCTGCGAGGTATCAAGCGCGCCTTCCACCAGATCGCGCCCGACTGTCACCAGCTCGCGCAACAGGGCAAGGTCATAGATCTGTGCAGCCAGATCGCGTGCGGACAGCAGGCCCTGACCATCCGCAGTCAGCCGCGCGAGATAGGAAATGCCGCCCAATTCCTGCAACGCCGGGTCGCTTTCAAAATAGGGTTTGAGCGTGACCGGCGTTACGACAACCTGGCGATCAACCAGATTGAGAATCCGTTCATAGAGACGCGTGTGAAGTGGCTCGAAAAAATGTTCGGGCCGCAACTGCACCTGCAAGTTTTCTATAACCCGGTTGTCGATCAGAATCGCGCCAAGGTATGCGGCCTCGGCCTCGATATTGGCGGGCAGGCTGCGGTGCGGCGCGTCTTGCGCCGGGGCGATCAGGTCGTTTTCAAGCATCGACCGGTTCATGCGCCCGGCCCCCGCGTGACGCAAGCGTCCCCTTGCCAGATAGCCTGTGGATATTGGGGACGGTAATTCCCCTCTTGCCGGATATGCTCTCTATCTGCGAAAGCAGCATCCCGATGGCAGACAATCGCATCTCCCACATTTCGCTCGATGACGCGACGATCCTCTGGCGCAACGCCGATGTGGAGCAGGAACGGCGCGTCGCGATTTTCGATCTGATTGAAGAGAACGCCTTTGCGCCCGTGCGCTCTGTCGAACGGGGGCTGGAAGGGCCGTGGCGGCTTTATCTGTCGGTGATCGATGGCAGGCTGCGGCTGGATATTCGCACCAATGATGACAAGCCTGCCGAAGAGCTGCTGCTAGGGCTGGCGCGCTTTCGTCGTCCGATCCGTGAATACTTTGCGATCTGCGACAGTTATTATCAGGCGATTCGCAAGGCAACGGCGCAAGAGATCGAAACAATCGACATGGCCCGCCGCGCCATTCACGACGATGCGGCGCAACTGCTGCTCGAACGGCTGGATGGCAAGATCGACACGGATTTCCATACGGCACGTCGGCTGTTCACCCTGATCTGCGTCTTGCACATCAGGGGCTGACAGGCGCGGACGGGCATGGGGCGCAAGAGGTCATTTGCCGCGCGCTGGCGCTGGCCTGCTGCGGCCTTGCTGGTGCTGCTGATCGGCCTTGGCGTTGTCTGGTGGCATTTCATCCACTGGACACCCTCGCGGCAAAACTTCCCGTTGCAGGGCATATCCATCAGTTCGACAGATGGCCCGGTCAACTTGCGCGCATTCAAGGTAATTGGCGCAAACCTTGTTTATATCGAGGCCAGCCATGGCGCGAACGGGCGCGATCCGCGCTTTGGTGAAAACCTGGAGCAAGCGCGCAAGGCTCATCTGCAAGTGGGGGCCGTTCATCTCTATGATCCTTGCGTCCCGGCGGAACGGCAGGCAGCCAACTTCGTGACGACTGTTCCGCGCGATGGCGATTTGCTGCCGCCTGTTGTCGCGCTTGATAAGCTGGCCGACGATTGCCCCAGCTATGTCAGCCCGGAGGCGGTGGAGAGCGAACTGACGACTTTCCTCAACCAGGTGGAAGGCCATGCCGGCAAGGCCGCCATTCTGCGTTTGTCGCAACGGTTTCAGGCAAGCTATGGTATCGCCAGTCGCCTAAGCCGTGATTTGTGGCTGGAGAAAAACTGGTTCCAGCCGGACTATGCCGGAAGGCCATGGACGCTGTGGACGGCAAATGCCGATTTGCGGACCGAAGCCAGCGCCAATCCGGTTCACTGGGTGGTTGTCCAGCCGTGATAGAGCATTTCGAGAAAAAGCTGATAGACTTTCTCGGCCAGCAAATGCGACAAATCAAAAGTCTGTAGCGTTTCTTCCGATTCAACCTTTTCACGAGCGCTATAGCAGCGGAGTAAACGCGATGAGTGACAATATGCGTCGTGATGCCCTGATAGCCGAAGCCCGGCGCGCCCGCGAAGACGCCTATGCGCCCTATTCGGGCCTTTCCATCGGGGCAACGCTTGCTTTCGCGGACGGGACGCTGGTGACAGGCGCCAATGTCGAAAATGCAAGCTATGGTCTTTCTGTCTGTGCGGAGACGGCAGCGGTCGTAAAGGCCATGGGCGAGGGTCATCGTGGCGGGCTGGAGGCGGTGGTCATTTATGCCGACACGCCAGAACCGATTTCGCCATGCGGCCGGTGTCGGCAGGTTCTCAATGAACTGGCCGCGCTGGGTGATACTGATCCGATTGTCTGGTGCGCGAACGATGGAGACGTGACACAAGCGCGGCTGTCACATCTTTTGCCCCATGCGTTCGGCCTCGACAGCCTGCGACAGACTTGACCCTAACCTTCGTTGCCGCCCAGCCATTCGGCAAGAGCAGCAAGACATTCCCGTCCCAATGTTGCCGAGCGTTCCGGGCTCCAGCCTTGTTCGGGGTCAGGCAGATCGCGGTTGTCCTTGAACGGCATTTCCAGCGTCATCGAGCAGGCACCGAATCTTTCGGCCACCTGGTTGGTGCTCATCGACAGGTTGGCACGGCCCGGTGCTGATTTCGGATAACCCAGCCCGGTCTGGAAATCAGGCGTGCGCCGCGCGAGTATCTGTTGATAGCGATAGAATTTTTCACCTTGTGCATCGGTCCATGACGGGATGCCTTCAAACCCGGCAAGAAACACCGCAGGGATGGCTTCGTCACCATGGACATCCATGGCAAAGTCCACGCCCGTTTCGTCCATCGCGTTGCGGATGGCGAGCACTTCGGGTGAGTTTTCAGCGCTTGGTTCATGCCATTCACGGTTAAGATTAACGCCCCTGGCATTGGTTCTAAGGTGGCCCCGGCATGATCCGTCCGGGTTGCAATTGGGAACAAGATGGATGCGGCATTTGCTGCGGAGCAGACGCCCTACCGGGTCGGATGGATCGGTAAGGCATTGCAGCGCTCCTTCCATCCACCATTCCGCCATGCTTTCGCCGGGGTGCTGGCGGGCATAGAGCCAGACCTCAACATCGCCATCGCCCATGTCCAGACAGTCAATCGGCTGGCCGTCGATGCTCCAGCCCAATGTGCGATGCGACACACCTTCGCACGTGGCCGTATCGGCGATGAGATCGTGATGCCGCTCCATCGAATAAGGCGCGAAATAGGCAAACCATACGATGTCGCTGGCAGGCGTATAGCGGATAGTGAGCGTTCCGCCGTCGGTGGTGCTGTCCCACGTGGTATCAGCGCGACCCCAGTATTCGCGATCTTCCGATACACAGGCGCGATAATCGGGCCAGCCTTGCGGATAGGCCGCCCCGGCCAGCCCGGTAATCGCCAGTGTCAGTTCCTGACCTGCGGCCCCCGAAACGCGAAAGTGGAACCACTGGTAGAAATCGCTGTCCTTGTCCTTGCGGATGGCGAGCCGTGCGCTTGCGCCAGTTATGGAAAGGACTTCGATATTGCCGCTGTCAAAGGCGGCCGTGATGGCAATGGAATTGCTGGTAGCAGTCATTTTACTTCAACCGTTTCGCCGGAATTGCCCGGAAAGCCGGCAAACAGGGCTTGCGCCATCTTGGCTGCGCCAAGCTGGGTATCGGCAAGCGGCGAGGTTGCCTTGACGGTGAAAGTCGCGCGTCCTTCCCACAACGTCTTGTCACTGGCGCGGTCACGGATTTGCACGGCAAGTTCTGTGGCTATCTGTTCGGGTGGTGGTCCCGATAGATCGAATCCCACACCGAGGCCGACGCCCGATCCATACGAACTCGTCCCGCCGCCAACCCCGACACTGACTGGCGAGCCATTGCGCCCCGGCTGGAAGTTGCTGCGCGATACCCTGACCAGCGCGATCTGATTGCTGTTTGCATTGTCCGATTCGCTGTAGCCCAGCGCGCGTAGCTGCCTTGCCACGACAATCTGATAAGTCCGCAGTTCCAGCGATTCCGGGTCCATGCCCGCAGCGGGTTCGACCGCGATTGTCCCCTGGCCGAGCGAAGAAACCAGCGCAGCATCATGAAAGCGCGTGACTTGCACCGGGCCGACAGGTGCGACGCATCCGGCCAGAGCACCCAGTGCCATCGTGGCAACGGCCCATGCAAGTTTTCGCATCAGTGAAATCTCCTCGTATCCGCCGCGACAGTGGAACGCGCAGGCAGCACTTGCAAGTCTTGCCAGCACGTTAACCAAACAGTCGCCCTTTCCGTGATAAGGGCGCGCCATGACACAGAAAGTTCCCGTGCTCGTTACCGGCGGTGCCGGCTATATCGGCAGCCATGCTGTCCTCGCGCTCAAGGATGGGGGGTGGCCGGTCGCCGTGATCGACAACCTCACCACAGGGTTTCGCTTTGCAGTGCCGGACGGTGTGCCGCTCTATGAAGGCGATATAGAGGACGCGGACCTGTTGGCGCGCATTTTCAGCGAGCAGGGGACGAAGGCCATCATGCACTTTGCAGGTTCGATCAT
>JAGREQ010000015.1:0-2715 GCA_020446465.1 Novosphingobium sp.
AGGCCAATCTGGCAGAATGTGTGGCAGAAGCCGATCTGGTCATCGGTGCGGTTCTGGTGCCGGGCGCGGCTGCGCCCAAGCTCGTTTCGCGCGACATGCTGGGGACGATGAAGCGGGGTGCGGTGCTGGTCGATGTCGCCATCGATCAGGGTGGCTGTTTTGAAACGAGCCACCCAACGACGCACGAAAAGCCGACCTTCCTTGTCGATGGCATTGTGCACTATTGTGTTGCCAACATGCCCGGCGCTGTCGCGCGCACCAGCACGTATGCGCTGAACAATGTGACCTTGCCGCACACCTTGCGCCTTGCCGATGCGGCTGACAGCCCTGGCGGCTGGATGGACGCACTGCGGACCGATGCAGACCTTGCCGCAGGGTTGAACGTCCATGCTGGCAAGGTGACCTATCAGGCTGTCGCGGAAGAACTTGGTTACGCCTGGACGCCTGTTTCGGACCTGCTCACCTGAACGTCAGGGTGTGACACCCAGTTGCCAGAGGATAAAGGCGAACTCTTCTGCCGTTTCCTTCAGGCTTTCAAACCGGCCCGATTTGCCGCCGTGGCCTGCGCCCATGTTGGTCTTCAGGATCAGATCGTTGTTGTCTGTTTTCAACTCGCGCAGCTTTGCGACCCACTTGGCCGGTTCCCAGTAAGTCACGCGCGGATCATTCAGCCCTGCTGTCACCATGATCGGTGGGTAGGCCTGCGCGCGCACCTGATCGTAGGGTGAGTAGGACCGGATAAGGTCAAACGCGGCCTTGTCCTCGATCGGGTTGCCCCATTCAGGCCATTCGCCCGGCGTCAGCGGCAGGCTGGCATCCAGCATCGTTGCCAGCACGTCCACGAAAGGCACATGCGCCACAACCGCGCCCCATAACAGAGGGTCGGAATTGGCGACAGCGCCCATCAATTCACCCCCGGCAGACCCACCCGAAATGCTGATTGTGCCTGCTTTGGTATAACCTTTGTCGATCAGCGCCTGCGCGACATCAACAAAATCGGTGAAAGTGTTGGTGCGCTGTTCCAGCTTGCCCGCCTTGTACCATGCACGGCCCAGATCATCGCCGCCGCGAATATGCGCGATGGCATAGGCAAAACCCCGGTCGACCAGGCTGAGGCGACTGGTCGAAAAGCCGGGGTCGATGGCGATGCCGTATGCGCCGTATCCATAAAGGTGCAACGGTCCGCCCGCCTTGCGATCCTTGCGATAAACGATGCTGACGGGGACATGGGTTTTTCCGTCGCGCGCCGTGACCATCAGCCGCTCTGTCACATAGAGCGATGCGTCATAGCCGCTGGGGATTTCCTGCACTTTCAGGACTTCCAGCCGCCTGTCTGCGACATGGTAATCATACGTCGTGGCGGGGCTGACCATCGATTCATAGGAAAGGCGCAAGCGGTCCGCCACCCATTCAGGGTTGCCGCCAGTGCCGGCGGAGTAGCTTTCTTCGGGAAAGGCAATCGGCTCGATCCGGGCGGGATCGTCATAATACCGCACTTCGATCCGGTCGAGACCATCGAGCCTGCCTTCAACCACATAGAAATCGCGGAACAGCTCAAGTCCAGTGATATAAAAACGCGCTGTCCCCTCGATCAGCGTGGTCCATTCACCTGGAGCGGAAAGCAGGGCAGTGGCCACGCGAAAGTTTTCGTGCGTGTCGTTGCAATGGATGTAGAGCGTGCCGTCGCGTTCATCGACATCGTATTCCACGCCCTTTTGCCGCGGTTTCACCAGCAGCGGCGCGGCCAGCGGGTCGGCTAGCGGCACCAGCCGCACCTCGCTTGTTTCATGGTCGCTGGCGCCGATAATCAGCCAGTGTTCATTGGCGGACATGCTGGCGCCAACGCGGAAGCCTTCATCATCTTCGTGATAGAGTTCCACGTCTTCGCTGTTTGGCTTGCCCAGCCAGTGCAGCCGGGCATTGTCCGTGCGCCAGTTTTCGTTGGCCAGCGAATAGACAAGGCCCGTGTCGCTTGCGACCCAGACAAGGCTGGAAAGCGTGCCGGGGATTTCGTCGGCCAGCAGTTCTCCCGTTTCGAGATTCCTGATGCGAACCGTGAACCGTTCTGATCCGTTGTCATCGACGGAATAGGCCAGCAACTTGCCGTTCTGGCTGACGGAGATTGCGCCAAGGCGGAAGTATTCCTTGCCCTCTGCCAGCGCCACTTCGTCCAGGATCAACTGGTCTGCGTTGCCATCTGCGGGCGCTGCCACCGGGCGCCGCCACCATTTCTTGTATTCGGCGCCTTCTTCGAACTCGATCCAGTAGAGAAAGTCGCCATCCTTTTGCGGCACGGACTTGTCGGCTTCCTTGATCCGCGCGCGCATTTCCTTGAACAGGGCGTCGATCACACCTTGCTGATCGGCCATGCGGTGTTTGAACCAGGCGTTCTCTGCCTCCAGGTGGGCCAGCACCCCGGCATCCTTGACTTCGGGATAGCCCGGATCGCGCAACCAGGCGTAATCGTCCTCAACAGTCACGCCATGGTGGGTGACGCTGTGCGGTTTTTTTGCAGCTTTGGGCGGTGCGATGCGGGTCTGGGTGGAAGTTGTCATCGCACGCATCTATGTTTGCAGGGTAACTCCCGCAAGCCGGATAAACCAAAATGCTGATGTTGACCCATGAAGCCCGCCTCGATGCCTTGCGCAAGGAACTTGCCGCGCAAGGGCTGGACGGGTTCGTTATCCCGCTCACCGATGAGCATATGAGCGAATA
>JAGREQ010000015.1:2725-15678 GCA_020446465.1 Novosphingobium sp.
GGGCGCTTATGCCCAGCGTTTGCAGTGGCTGACAGGGTTTAACGGATCGGCAGGGTCGGCCGTTGTTCTGGCAGGCGATTTTGAAGGCAAGGGCGCGGCGATATTCGTCGATGGGCGCTATACCCTGCAAGTGCGCGATCAGGTGGATGGGCGCTTGTGGGATTACGAAGGGGTGCCGGAAAACAGCCCGGCACGGTGGCTAGGCAAGAATGCGCCAGCAAAGGCGCGGATTGGTTTTGATCCGTGGCTTCATACGCGGGCATGGGTCGAGGCAGCATCGTGCGAACTGGCGAAGAACGGTGGCGAGCTTGTCGCCGTTGCGGCGAACCCCGTCGATGCCGTCTGGCAGGACAGGCCAGCCCCATCGTCCGCACCGGCGCTGGTGCATGATGACACGCTGGCCGGGCAATCGAGCGCGGACAAGCGGGCGGGTGTTGCACAGTGGCTGAATGACGAAGAGTGCGAGGCCACAGTCATCGCGGCGCTCGATTCCATTGCCTGGCTGCTCAATGTGCGTGGCAGCGATGTGGAGCGCACGCCGGTTGCGCTCTCCTTCGTGATCGTTAATCAGGATGCGACAGTGGACCTGTTTATCGCACCGGAGAAAGTCACGCCTGAACTGGCGGCGCATCTGGGCAATGCTGTGCGGATTGCCTCGCCCGATGCCTTCGTTCCGGCCTTGCAGGCATTGGCGGGAAAGCGCGTTGCGGTTGACCGGGATCGCTCTGTTACGGCGATTTTTGATGTGCTGGATGCAGCGGGGGCCGAGGTGGTTACGCGCACGGACCCTACCGTGCTGCCCAAGGCGGTGAAGAACGCCGCCGAACAGGCAGGCCACCGTGCGGCACAGGCGCGTGATGGCGCGGCTGTATCCCGTTTTCTGCATTGGCTGAGCGTCGAAGCGCCTTCGGGCCAAGTTACCGAGCTGGCCGCGGCTGAAAAGTTGCAAGGCTTCCGCGAGGAAACAGGCCAGTTGCGCGATCTTTCGTTTGATACGATTTCCGGCGCAGGGCCAAATGGCGCGATTGTCCATTACCGGGTGAGCGAGGAAACCAACCGGCAATTGGCGCCGGGCAGTGTCTATCTAGTCGATTCGGGCGGGCAATACCCGGACGGCACGACAGACATCACGCGGACCGTCTGGATCGGGTCGCCCGATGCTGTTGCAGCGCCATCCGCCGAAATAAAGGTGCGTTTTACGCGGGTGCTCAAAGGCCATATTGCGCTGGCCCGGCAGACCTTTCCGGCTGGCACCAAGGGGTCGCAGCTCGACACGCTTGCGCGTCAGCATCTCTGGGCAGCGGGTGTCGATTATGCCCATGGCACCGGGCACGGGGTCGGCAGCTTTCTTTCCGTCCATGAAGGCCCGCAACGGATCAGCAAGGCTACTGGTGGGCAGGCCGGGACGGAGCAGGAATTGCTTGCGGGCATGATCCTTTCCAACGAACCGGGTTATTACAAGACTGGTGAATACGGCATCCGCATCGAAAATCTCGTGCTGGTCGAGGAACGGGATATTCCAGGCTCCGAAGGCGCGTGGCTGGGCTTTGAAACGCTGACTTATGCGCCGATCGACAAGACACTGGTCGATGTCGATCTGCTGGACGCAGGCGAAATTGCATGGTGGAACGCCTATCATGCCCGCGTGCTGGATATTGTTGGTCCGCAGCTTTCGGGTGAGGCTTTGGTATGGCTGGAACGCGCCTGCGCGCCGATCCCGGTAGATAGTGTGGTAGAATGCGCGTAAAGCTGTCCCATTGATGAACGCGGCGTTCTGGTTTCGAAAAGGTCGAATCACTTATACGCCAAGACAAGACCTGACGGTCCCAATGATCGCAGAGGGCGGGCAGTTCCCTCTCCCTCCCCCCAATGGGCACTTCAAATGTCCGTCCTCTGCGTTCTTTCACACCGGATCTTGAGGAAAGAGATAGAACCCATGCAAAAACGTAAAACAGCTCTCATCGGTGGACTGGCCGCTGCGGCTCTTTTGATCGGTGGTGGCGCATATGCTGCCACGACAATGGGCAAGGGCGACATGACCCGCGCCGATGCGACCGAGCATGCAGACAAGATGTTCAGTCGCATGGATGTCAACGGTGATGGCAAGATTGATGCCGCTGATCGTGATGCGCGCGTTACCGAGCGTTTCGATGCCATCGATACCGATGGTAACGGCTCCATCAGCCGCGAAGAGTTCGCCGCTGGCCATCAGGGCATGAAGGGTCACCGCATGGGACGTTCAGACGATGGCGATCATGACCGGAAAGGCCATGGCCGCAAGGGCGGTCATCGCGGGATGGCTATGATGGGTGCCGCTGATACGAACGGCGATGGCGCTGTATCGAAAGCCGAGTTCGAAGCTGCCCATCTTGCCCGCTTCGAGAAGATGGATACCAACAAGGATGGCACGGTTTCGAGCGATGAACGCCAGGCTGCGCGACAGGACATGCGCGCCAAAATGAAGGAAATGCGCCAGAACCGCGACGCTTCCGAGTAAACAGGCTTTATAAGGATTACCGGCTGATTCCAGTCGGTTCCGAACCCTCCCCGAACCCCGGTTCGCATTCCGCTGGCCGGGGTTCATTCGTTATTGAAATGTGATCGTCAAACAGTCAGAGCTTGGGCAGGGTGACGCCGCGCTGCCCCATGTATTTGCCAGACCTGTCAGCATAGCTGATTTCGCACGGTTCGTTCCCTTTCAGGAACAGGAACTGGCAGGCGCCTTCGTTGGCATAGACTTTGGCGGGCAGCGGCGTGGTATTGGAAAACTCCAGCGTCACATGGCCTTCCCAACCCGGTTCCAGCGGTGTGACGTTCACGATGATGCCGCAACGCGCATAAGTCGATTTGCCAAGGCAGATCACCAGCACATCGCGCGGGATGCGGAAATACTCCACCGTGCGGGCAAGCGCAAAGCTGTTGGGGGGGATCACGCAGACGTCCGTCTTACGGTCCACAAAGCTGTTTGATGCAAAATCCTTGGGATCGACCACGGCCGAATCGACGTTGGTGAAAATCTTGAACTCGTCTGCGACCCGCGCATCGTAGCCATAGGAGCTGAGGCCATAGGATATGCAACCATCGCGGCGCTGTGCTTCCACGAAAGGTTCGATCATGCCGCTGCGCCGCGCTTCGTCGCGG
Source organism: Novosphingobium sp. (assembly GCA_020446465.1). Lineage (GTDB taxonomy): Bacteria > Pseudomonadota > Alphaproteobacteria > Sphingomonadales > Sphingomonadaceae > JAWKXU01. The sequence goes on from JAGREQ010000015.1 coordinate 5,867, forward strand.
ATCCATCTGTCACTGAGAATCGCCATGTACCCGTGATTCCCGATGGCGCGATCTTGAGCAAGCGCCGGGAAGGCCGGGCAGCGGATTTCCCGCTGTCCATCCACATCTTTTGACGGATGGAGCCTGACGCTACTCCGTGTCGCCGGTTCCGGCCTGGTGATCGTTGGCCGGAACTGTCCGAACCTCGGTCAGAATGTCCCACGCGGCAAGGAACAGCGCGGCAAGCAGTGGCCCGACGATAAAACCGCTGATACCGAACATTTGCAGGCCACCCAGTGTGGATATCAGCACCACGAAATCCGGCATTCGCGCATCGTGTCCGACGAGCACGGGCCGCACGACATTGTCGATCAGGCCGATGACGAAGAAACCACAGAACACGAGGAACAGGCCTTGCCATGTCTGGCCCGTCACCAGCAGCAGGATAGCCACCGGCACCCAGACGATACCGGTGCCGACTGCAGGGAAGAAGGAAAATACGCCCATCACCACGCCCCACAGCACCGGGGCAGGAACGCCGATGAACCAGAATACGACCCCGCCGACAAAACCCTGCAGGATCGCGACCACGACACTGCCTTTGATGGTTGCCCGCACGACCACGACAAAATGATCTATCAGTGCATCGCGCCGGGTTGGTTCCAGAGGGATCGCCCGCCGGAACCGTTCCATCAGTCTGGTGCCATCGCGCAGGAGGAAGAACGTGAGGTAGAGCATCACGCCGCCGGCAAGGATGATGTTGAATGCACTTTGGCCGATTTGCAGCGCGCGGCCTGCAAGGTTTTGCGCCTGGGTGACTATTCCATTGGTTATGGTTTCGCTCGCGCGGGCAAAGTCGGCCATGCCCATACGCGCCAGCAGCCGATGCGCCCAGTCCGGCAGCGAGGCATGGACTTGCTTGAAAATTGCTTCGAGATCGAACGCGCCTGTTTGTATGCGCGAATAAAGCGCCGATGCCTGATCGGTCAGCGCCATGCCCACCACAAGCGTCGGCAGGATGATGACGGCAATGATTGTCATCAATGTGATGAACGCGGCCAGATTGTGCCGACGCGGCATGTGCGAATGGATGAAGTGATATGTCGGCGAAAACAGGATGGCGGCAACCAGCGCCCAGAGAATCGCACCGAAATAGGGTGCAATAAGAGCCACAAAAGCCACCGAAACCACCACGACAAGAGCCAGAAAGCTGACTTCTTCAAATGTCAGGCGGGTAAAGTCGCGCGATCGCATGGCGTTGTGTCGCACCAAACGCGCCGTAAATCCATCGGGGAAACGCACGCGCTATCGTGAAAATTATCTCGTATCGGCGCAGAGGCAAGTCACGAGCAGTCTTGCGTCGTCAGCAATGAGTCATAAAACTGCAATCTGTGACGACCAATGCTCACCCGGAACCCGCCCATCTGGCGCGGATGCCAGCACAGGATATGCCGCTGCGGCAGTTATCCGGGATATTAGACGACCCTATGGACACCAATCCCGACCATTATTTCAATCGGGAGCTGAGTTGGCTCACCTTTAACGAACGTGTCCTGGCCGAGGCGCGAAACGAACGCTATCCCTTGCTGGAACGACTTCGGTTTCTGGCGATTTCCGGCAGCAACATGGACGAGTTCATGATGATCCGCGCGGCTGGTCTGGCGGCACAGGTGCAGCGCAAGATCGAACGACAATCGCTCGATGGCCGCAGCCCAGCACAGCAACTTTCCGACATTCGTGAAGCTGTCCACGCACTCAACCGGACGCAGCAGAATACGCTGCGCGACTTGCGGCGCTTGCTTTCAGGGCAGGGCGTGGTGATCAGCGGCAAGGAAAAACTGGACGCGCAGGCCAGCCGATGGCTGAAGGATTACTTCGCCGAACATATCGCGCCTGTCATCACCCCGCAGGCGATCGACCCCGCGCACCCATTCCCGTTTGTGGCGAATCAGGGAATTGGCCTCTTGTTCACGTTGCGTCGCAATGCGGACAATACCCAGTTGTTCGAGATGGTCCTGATCCCCAGCGGGCTGCCCCGCTTTGTCCGGTTGCCGGGTGAACGTGCGGTCTGGGTCAGCATCGAAAGCATTATCGCCCGCAATGCGGACCTGATCTTTCCGGGATTTACCATGGAAGGGAACGGCACTTTTCGCATGTTGCGCGACAGTGACATCGAAGTTGAAGAAGACGCCGAAGATCTGGTGCGCTATTTCCGCACTGCTATTCAGCGCCGCCGCCGTGGGAAGGTCATCATGCTGGAACTGGACGACGGTTTTGACCCGGCGGCTGAACAGTTGCTGCGTGAACAGCTTGGGCTGGACGATGCCATTACGCTCAAGACCGATGGCCTTATCGGCATTGCCGGGCTGGATTGCATTGTCGATGAAGATCGCCCCGACCTGAAGTTTGAACCGTTCAGCCCGCGCTATCCTGAACGCATTCTGGAACATGACGGTGATTGTTTCGCTGCGATTCGCGAGAAAGACATCATCATTCACCACCCTTATGAAAGTTTCGAGGTGGTGATCGATTTCCTGCGGCAGGCGGCGAAAGATCCCGATGTCGTGGCGATCAAGCAGACGCTTTACCGTGCGGGCAAGCAATCTGCCGTCATCGCTGCGTTGATTGCAGCGGCAGAGGCGGGCAAGTCTGTTACTGCAGTCGTGGAACTGAAAGCACGCTTCGATGAAGAGCAGAACCTGCTCTGGGCAAGCCAGCTTGAACGCGCAGGCGTGCAGGTGATTTACGGCTTTGTCGACTGGAAGACCCATGCCAAGGTTTCCATGGTCGTTCGCCGCGAAGAAAATGGCTACCGCACTTATTGCCACTTTGGCACTGGCAATTATCACCCGGTCACAGCGCGCATCTATACCGATCTCAGCTTTTTCACGGCGGACCCCAAATTGTGCCGCGACGCGGTCAAGCTGTTCAATTTCGTCACCGGCTATGTCGAACCGCATGGGACGGAAGGCCTGGCGATTTCGCCGATCGACCTGCGTTCAACGCTTTACAAACTCATCGAACATGAAATCGAAAATGCCCGGCAAGGTCGGCCGGCCGCAATCTGGGCGAAGCTCAACGCACTGACTGACGGGCGGCTGATTTCGCGCCTCTATGACGCCAGCAAGGCGGGTGTTGCCATCGCTCTTGTCGTGCGCGGCATCTGCTGCCTGAAACCGGGGGTGGACGGACTTTCAGAAAATATCACGGTCAAATCCATCATTGGCCGCTTTCTGGAACACAGCCGTATCTGGGCTTTTGCCAATGGTTACGCCATGCCCAGCCATCGGGCGAAAGTTTATATCTCGTCCGCCGATGGCATGTCGCGCAACCTTGATCGGCGCGTGGAAACGCTGGTCCCGATCCGCAACCGGACAGTGCACGATCAGGTGTTGCAGCAGGTTCTGCTCGCCAACCTTCTGGATACGGAGCAAAGCTGGATACTGGCCCCCGATGGCAGTTATTCACGGGTGGGAGAGGTGGACAAACCCTTTAACCTGCATCGCTATTTCATGACGAACCCGTCACTTTCCGGGCGCGGTGGTGCGCTGGCAGAGGGGCATGACGTGCCAAAGCTGGCATTGCGGCGCGGTGCGGTCTAATTCGCCGCGCATGAATCGCAACCGCAATGCCCACTCTGCTGATTTCGCCTCCGGCAATCGCCGCGCGATCATCGATATAGGGTCGAACACCGTCAGGCTGGTGATCTACGGAGGGGCGTTGCGTGCGCCTGTCGTGCTCCATAACGAAAAAGTGGCTGCCGGGCTTGGCCGAAACCTTTGTTCAAGCGGCGCCATGGCGGAAAAGGCGATGGACGTCGCGATTGGCGGTCTTGAACGCTATGCCTTGCTGTTGGATGATCTTGGTGTCGAGGATGTCGATACTGTCGCCACAGCGGCGGTTCGCGATGCTTCCAATGGCGCTGCCTTTCTGGAAAAGGTGACTGCGCTGGGGCTTTCGCCCCGCTTGCTGAGCGGTGAGGAGGAAGCGCTCGCAGGGGCAATGGGGGTGCGCGGCGCCTTTCCGGGGCGGGCAGGTGTCGTGGCTGATCTGGGCGGGGGAAGCCTGGAACTGACGCGTTTTGACGCTGCGGGATGCGAAACTGGCAACAGCCTGCCATTGGGGACGCTGCGTTTGCCCGAATTGCGGGGCAGGGGCGGCAATGCGTTTCGCAGTGAAGTTCGCAAAATGCTCTCGCAGGCAGGCTGGGGGGATACAATCAGCGGGCCGCTCTACCTTGTCGGGGGGGCATGGCGGGCACTTGCCACATACGCGCTGCGACAGCAGGATTCGCCGCTCGATGATCCTCATGCTCTGGAACTGGGGCAGGATCATGCGCTTGAACTTGCGAAGGCATTGCGCACTGCAAACCCTGCCGATCTTGCACAAGTGCAAGGAATATCCGCCTTTCGTGCTGCGGCGCTCCCCGATGCGGCGGCGTTGCTGAAAGTTCTGCTTGATGTTCTGCAGCCGGCGGGACTGGTTTTTTCATCATGGGGCTTGCGCGAAGGTCTGTTGTTTGCGCGGCTTGCCCCGTCTGCACAGCGTCAAGACCCATTGCTGGCAGGTGTCGGTGCGTTTGCTGCCCCGCGCGGGGGAACGCCATCAGCCGCCACCCGCGTTGCGGCATGGACAGTCGATGCCCTGCCAAAGGGCGACAGAAGCCCCGAACGGCTGCGGCTTGCGGCAACGATGCTGGCGCTTGCCTCGCATCAGATAGAGCCTAACTTCCGCATCCGGCAGGGAATCGACTGGGCGCTGCACAAGCGCTGGATCGACCTTGATTCGCAAGGTCGCGCCAGCCTTGCCATGGCGATCGCCGCAAGCTGCGGCCTGACGAGCGTACCCGATCAGCTCAAAACGCTCGCGGATGAACGGATTCTCGATGAAGCAGTGGTCTGGGGGCTTGCCATCCGGCTTTGTCGGCGATTGGGCGCGGTTTCCCGTGTCTCTCTGGACTCAAGCGCCCTGCGCGCAAGGGACGGCATCCTCACGCTTTATATCGAGGAAAGCCGCGCACCGTTACGCAACCGCGGTGTTGAAAAAGACCTTGAAAAGCTGGCACTTTGCCTGCGATCGGGCGCTGCGATCGAAATCGTCGCCGATGGTGGCCTGCCGCCACGTTAACACCTGTTGCGTATCACCACGCCGCCTAACTTGTTTTTCATGGCTTGTGGCTTACATTTGCCGTGAAAGGACGATCGAACATGCGTGATGAACAACCACCCGAAGGCGGAGGCAACCCCTGGGTGAAAAGTCTGATGATCTGGGGCGGCATCTTTGTCGCCTTGCTGTTCGTTGTCTCCATTTTTGGTTCCGGCTCGACAAACGCGGGTTCGCAGCTGCGCTATTCGGATTTCCGTGACAAGATTGCGGAAGGCAGCGTGCGCGAAGTGCAGATCGGGAAAGACCGCATTACCGGCGTTCTGAAAAATGATCAGCAATTCTCGACCGTTCCGATCCCTGACGATACTGATTTGCCGCGCCTGCTGGAAGAAAACGGCGTCAAGTTCTCTGGCCGCCAGGCGGAAGAGCCTAACCTGCTGCTTTACATCCTTGTCCAGTCTTTGCCGTTTCTGCTGATCCTTGGCGTTGCTTTCTTCGCACTTCGCCAGATGCAGAAAGGCGGCGGTTCGGGGGCGATGGGTTTTGGCAAGTCCAAGGCGAAGCTGCTGACCGAACGGCAGGGGCGCGTTACGTTCGAAGACGTTGCCGGGATCGACGAAGCGCGCGAAGAATTGGAGGAAATCGTCGAATTTCTGCGCGATCCGCACCGCTTTTCCAAACTTGGCGGACAGATTCCCAAGGGGGCCTTGCTGGTCGGCAGCCCTGGCACCGGCAAGACTTTGCTGGCCCGCGCCATCGCGGGTGAGGCTGGCGTGCCGTTTTTCACCATTTCCGGTTCTGACTTTGTGGAAATGTTTGTAGGTGTTGGCGCAAGCCGTGTGCGCGACATGTTTGAACAGGCCAAAAAGAACGCGCCCTGCATCGTCTTCATCGACGAAATCGACGCCGTGGGCCGCCATCGTGGACACGGGCTTGGCAATTCCAATGACGAGCGCGAACAGACGCTGAACCAGCTCCTTGTTGAAATGGACGGGTTCGAGGCAAACGAAGGCATCATCATCATCGCGGCGACGAACCGTCCCGATGTGCTGGACCCGGCCTTGCTGCGCCCCGGTCGTTTTGATCGTCAGGTTGTCGTTCCCGTGCCCGACATCGAAGGGCGCGAGAAGATCCTTGCTGTCCACATGAAGAAAGTGCCGTTGGCACCAGACGTCAATCCGCGCACGATCGCCCGCGGCACGCCCGGCTTTTCCGGCGCGGATCTCGCCAACCTTGTTAACGAGGCGGCATTGCTGGCTGCGCGGCGCAACAAACGCCTTGTCGCCATGCAGGAGTTCGAGGACGCGAAGGACAAGGTCATGATGGGGGCCGAGCGCCGCTCGATGGTCATGACGGACGATGAAAAGAAGATGACCGCGTATCACGAGGCTGGTCACGCGCTTGTCAGCCTGAATGAGGCTGCATCAGACCCGATCCACAAGGCGACAATCATTCCGCGTGGTCGGGCGCTGGGCATGGTCATGCGCTTGCCGGAACGCGACAATTATTCCTATCACCGCGACAAGATGCACGCGAACCTCGCTGTTTCAATGGGTGGGCGTGTGGCCGAAGAAATTATTTTCGGGCATGACAAGGTGTCGTCAGGCGCTTCTTCCGACATTCAATATGCGACCGACCTGGCGCGTAATATGGTCACGAAGTGGGGCATGTCCGACAAGCTGGGACCATTGCAGTATGAGGCCAGCCAGGAAGGCTATCTCGGCATGGGGCAGACCAGCCGCACGATGGCGAGTGACGAGACGAACAAGCTGATTGACGCTGAAATCCGCAAGCTGGTGGAAGACGCGCATACGCGGGCAACCGATGTCCTGAAGGAGCAGGAAGACAAGCTGCACCTTCTGGCGCAGTCGTTGCTCGAATATGAAACGCTTAGCGGCGAAGAAATCAGGCAACTGCTTGAAGATGGCAAGATTGACCGCCCCGACGCGCCGAGCGGCCCGGTTGCTGTGCGCCCGGTTCATGGTTCGTCGATCCCCAAGGCGGGCAAGCGACTTGATGGTGGTGCCGCTCCTCAAGGGGCGTAGTCAGGCAGCCTGTTCAGGCCTTGCGTGAGATCAGTTTCTTCTCGATCGCGGCCCACAACCTTGTAAATGCCTGATTGGCAGGGCTGTTCGGCGCATAGCAACCCAACGGCTCGCGCCGCGCGGCCATCTGTTCCACCACGCTTGCCATCGGGATGACAGGCCAGTCCGGAGCTGCCTCGCGCGCCTCCCGGTGGAGAGTGCGGCGCATGTCAACCATCGAAAGCACCGGTAGGATGGGCGGGTGATTCTTGAAATTGCTCTGCAGGTCAGAAACGATTGTGTCGAGTGCCCGAAAGGCGAGAGGCGAAGGCGGCAGCGGCACGATGATGATGTCGCTGGCCCGGATGGCCTGCGCGCTCAACTCATTGAGGACTGGCGGGCAATCGAGCACGATCCGGTCGTATTCGCGCGAAAGCGCCTCGGCCAGTTTCGCCAGCCTTTTGCGTTTGCCAATGGAAACAAGCAGCGAATCGAGGCTTCGCAGGCTTTCATCGGCAGGCAAGATATCGAGATTTTCGACCCCGCTCGCCCAGACGAGTTCTGCGGCGCTTTTCGTCTGGGAGAATACGGACAATGCCGGTTTGCGTTTGGGCGGGTCTATCCCGAACAGGAAACCGGCCCCACCAGCCGCGTCGAGATCCCACAGGAGCGTCTGGCGTTTGGAGATGGCGGCTGAACACCATGCCAGATTTGCAGCAACTGTGGTTTTGCCGACTCCGCCCTTGACGCTGTAAACTGCTATGACTGCCATGGGCGTTATCGCAGCACGTCGCAGGCCACCGCGTCAACCATTTCGCGCGGGTGGTGTGCGTAATGTTTCGCACCGGAACAAAATCGGTGCGTCGTCATATTTGTCACATTTGCGAAAGGCCGGCCCTGATGATAGGGCCGCCGGAAATCACCCTTCGAAATCAGCACCAATCGATGTGCTGCGAGTCGGCGCAGCGGCAGTGATCCGCAGGGCCTCCGCGCTTTGTGCCAGCGAGCCGATTTCGTCGGCCTCATCCTCGTCATCGGGCAGGATGCGCTGCAAGGATTGCACGAGTGCTTCCTTCAACTGCTTGGGCTTGACAGTCTGTTCAGCGATTTCGCGCAGCGCCACAACGGGGTTCTTGTCACGGTCGCGGTCAACAGTCAGTTCGCTACCGCCTGAGATTTCGCGCGCACGTTGCGCGGCCAGAAGGACGAGATCAAAACGGTTAGGAACTTTGTCGACGCAATCTTCGACTGTAACGCGCGCCATAAGACACTCCGGTGCATGGTGAACCCGGCGAGGCCGGATCAGATAAATCTGGACCTTGATGGAAAGCTGGGCATGTAGGCATAGAGGCTGTCGAAGTCAAGAAAATGCGACCTGTCGCGGCTGACCAGGGGCGGCAAGGCAATGTGGAGCGGGTGATTGGAGATTGCAGAGCAGTTTCAGGATGGCGAACCGTTCGATGTGCGCGCGCAGGGCCATGACTTTACCTTCTATCCTTCCGGGAAAGACCGTCTGGCCGCCTTGCTGGAGCTGATCGCTTCGGCCCGCGCATCTATTCACCTGTTCTATTATTTTGTCGCCGATGACGATTCCGGCAGGCAAGTGCGCGATGCCCTTGTCGAAGCAGCGCGGCGCGGGGTTGAAACGCGCCTGGTTGTGGATGGCTTTGGGACGCATACGAGGCAGATATTTTTCCAGCCCATCATTGATGCAGGGGGGCGGTTTGCCATGTTCAATGCCCGGCGGACTGTGCGCTATCTCATTCGCAACCATCAGAAGATGGCGATTGCAGATGGCGAACGGGCGATGATCGGCGGGCTCAATGTGGCCGGACCGTATTTCGCGCCGCCGACTGAAAATGGCTGGCATGATCTGGGGGTGATGGTGGCAGGGCCAGTCGTCAAGGATTTGGCCAGATGGTTTGCCGGCCTTGCCCGATGGGCGGATGAGCCGCATGCGAAGTTTCTGGGCGTAAGGCGGATGGTGCGCCAGTGGAATCCCGGAAACGGGCCTGTGCGACTGCTTGTCGGCGGGCCGACGCGTGTTCCCAGCAACTGGTCACGGACTGTGCGGCGCGATCTGGCGCAAGCCAGTCGGCTCGATCTTGTCATGGCCTATTTTTCGCCGCCGCGATCCTTTCGGCGGCTGATTGGCCGAATAGGCAAGTGCGGTAATGCGCGCATCATCATGGCCGCAAAGTCGGACAATACCGCAACCATTGGCGCTGCACGGGCGCTTTATGGTTCGCTCTTGCGGGCTGGCGTGAAAATTATGGAGTTCCAGCCCTGCAAACTTCACAAGAAACTGCTGGTCATTGATGACAATGTCTATGTCGGCAGCGCCAACTTCGACATGCGTTCCATCCGCTTGAATCTGGAACTGATGTTGCGGGTGGAAGATCCCGGCCTTGCTGAAACGATGCGTGCGCATATCGATATGATCGCCGCTGCATCGGAAGAGATTACGCCTGCGCTGCACCTGAAACGCGCGACTATTTTCAGCAGGTTACGTTGGCGACTGGGCCTGTTTCTGGTCAACGTGCTGGATTATACAGTGACGCGGCGGCTGAACCCCTGATTGGCAAGGGTCAAGCCTTCGCGTTTGAGCCTATAGCGTTTCATGAAAAGATTGAATCGGAAGAAACACTACAGGCTTTTGATTTGTCGCATTTCCTGGCCGAAAAAGGCTATCAACTTTTTCTC
>JAGREQ010000159.1 GCA_020446465.1 Novosphingobium sp.
TAGGCCGTTACCACCTAGGCCAGGCTCTCCATCTGGACGCTGGTGGTAAATCCGCCCTGGCCGTCCAGCTGGTGGCGCACTTCGGTGACCAGCCATGTCACGCCATCAATTTCACTGTCCCAGCCATCCAGCGTCACGCGGGTGTTGGGTTCAATGCTGGCATCGCCCAGCGCCATGTCGTAACTGAACGTCATCGCCCCGCGTTCTGCGCGCTTGGCCTCGGCACTGGCGGCTGCTTTCGCCTCGGCCTCGCTGGCAAAGGTGCGTTTGATCCGTTTGGGATTGCTGGCTTTGCCCTGTTGCACCGTCTTGCGCTTTGCCTCGCCACGATCATGCCATTGCGCTTCGGCCCCGTCATGATCTTCGCGGTCGGCCACGGTAAAAGTCCAGTGGCTGCCCGCCGCCCGTTTCAGCGTCTGGCTGGCGAGCATCTGCCCACTGGCGTTGGTTTCGCTGCCGATCGGCAGGAACAGCAGCGTTTTATCCTTCACCGTTGCCACCGCGTCATAACGGCGGCCAATATCGCGGATGAAGGCCATGTCGCTTTTCGATGCCTGTTCCAGCGAATCGACAGGCAGGCTGTCCAGATCAGGATGGACGCGCACGGCATAGCCATTGGCCCCGGCCACTTCGCGCACCACGGCCCCGATGGTCGTATCTTTCCAGCCCCGGTCGCGTCGGCGGCGATAATCGCCCGTCAGATCGGCAGAGCGCGCGCGGATCGTCAATGTATCGGCTTCGCCGCTGGCCCCGCCTTGTTTGCGGACTTCGTCCACCTTGAACCGCCCCTTGGCAACCAGCCCGATGGGCACATCGCGCCCGGCTTCCCAGCCCAGCGCCACAGTGGCGAATGCACCGCGGTTAATCGGCGCCAGCTGGCCGTCATGATTGGCGAGCGTCACTTCCAGTTCGTCGGCCCCGTCTTCCAGCTTTTCCGTCAGTGACAGGCTGACAAGGCGCGGGATGATGACCTTGGCATAATCAATGCCGTTCACGTCGAGCGTAAAGGTGGCGCAGTTATCCTGCATCAGCCGTCCGCGCGATCAAGGTCCATGCTGAAATCCAGATGACGCGGCCTGCCGCCGCCCATCAGCGTGCGCCAGCGTTCGTCAATGCCCAGCACGCGGAATTCGCCCAGAACTTCGCCCGTGCCCAGCAACAACGGATAGATTTCGCCTGTGCCTGCCATTTCATGCAGTCGCTCAATCTCGCCATAGCTGCCATAGATTTCGGGCACCAGCAGGCCGGTGATGGTGATGGACTGTTCACCGGGGCCAAGGAACTGGCCTGCATCGCGCGCGCCAAAGCGAGGCGTCTTGCCGTGCTTCCACGATGTGCGGCGTTCAAACTCCTGATAGTTGAGGCGGCCCATGCCGAACACGAACATGCCGAGCGTCAAAAGTTTGTCAGGCATCGCGATAGCTCCCGCGCTTTTTCTTCCGCTCCAGTTCCTCGATCAGCGTCATGATCCTACGCGCAAGGGCTTCCAGACTTTCCCCTGGCTGTGCCTTAATGGTGAAATTGTAGGTATTGCCCGCTTGGGAACCGTCAGCCCCGCTGCCCGCCATGGCAGGCGTTGACAGTGCCATCGCGCCCGCCACACCGGTGGCCATGCGCCGAACCGACAGTTTTGGAACCTTGCTGCCCCGGTCGATACCGACGGCCAGGCCTTGCGGAATCGAACCGCCCAAATGCATGAACACCTTGCTGGGTGAATTGATGCCCAATGGTTTTTTTAGCCAATCCGGGATGAAACTGGCCAGTTCACTGACTTTCAATTTGACCAGATCGAAGCCCGCCTGAAATCCTGCAATTAGTCCGTCAATCAAGGCACTACCAATGGATTTGAAGTTTCCGACAAACCCCTGAATGATGGACACAACACCTTCTATCGCGCTCAATGCAATACCTTTGATGGCTTCCCACGCCCCGGCAAAGTCGCCATTGAGAATCGCGATGATGAAATCGAGCGCATGGCCGATGATATCGAATGTCGTCTTGGCGATTGTGCCGAATGTTTCCACCACCACCATCGCCGTGCCACCCAAAATGCCCACGATGACGCCGCCAATCGCCATGACAAGCTGCCCTGCGATCTTCAATTTCTGGCCTAATGGACCATTCCACAGGACCATGAAAAGTTCGCCCAGTTTGCTGACGATATTCATTACCGGGGCCAATGCCTCCGAAATGCCGGAACTGATGGTGCCCCAATTGTTATAAATGAGGTAGGCCGCGCCACCCACAACAGCAGCGATGGCAAGAACAATTCCGATAAGAGGCGCCAATCCGATTCCGACAGCAGCGGCTCCGCCCGCCAATGCGCCAAAGGCAGCAACCAACCCACCCACGCCGATCAGGATGGGGCCAGCCAGCGCCGCGATCAATGCCATGCTGATGATGAAGGTCTGAAGTCCTTCTGGCAGGTTTGTGAAGCGATCAAGAAGTGTGGTGATCTTGTCTATCACAGGGTTCAGTTTGGGCAGTAGTTCTTCGCCAACTTTGACTTTCAATTCATCCCATGCGGCGTTGGCTGCTTTGAGTTTGTTGGCGGTGCTATCCTGTGTGCGAAGAACATCCCCCGATGCGTCTGCCAGTTGCTCTTGTATCAAGGCGAAACGGGCAACGACTTTGGAGCCTTCAGTGAACTTTCCACCGACTTTCTCTAACCCCATTTGATTGGCTTTAGCCTGGACCGCGGCGTCAGACAGTAGAACACCAACAGCCCGCAGGGGTTCGGCTTCGCCAATCAGGCCGGAAAAGATTTTCTGTTGGGCGACCTCGTTTGACAGGTTCTTGAAGCTGGCGAGGTCTTGGGTCAGCACAGTCAGGCTTTTCGTCATATCGACAGCCTTTTTGTCGCCAACCTGCTTTTTCAGGATATCCTGATAGGCCATTGCCATGGCCATCATTTCCTGAGTAGAACGCTGCATTGTGTTGCCGGTGTTTTCGGCCCACGCCTTCATTCGCTTGGCCGAATTACCGAATGTTACCTCAAATGCGGATTCCAGTTCCATCGCGTCGGTTGCGGCCTGAAATGACGAAGCGCCAACAGCCACGACAGGTGCTGTAATTCCGATTGAAGCGCGCGCGCCAACGCCGGAAATTTTACCGCCCAAATTCTTCAACTTCTGGGCTCGTTCGTTTGCATCGCGAACCTGCTGAAGGCGCTTTTTCTGCGTTTCCAGTTCTTGATTGGCCTTTTTGACCCTGCCCGTCAGGTCGCGTTGGTGTTTGGCCAAATTCTTCGTATCTATTCCCGCTTCCGACAATTGGCGGCGCGTTGTTCGCAAAGTTCGGTTCTGTTGCTCGAAACGATTTTCCAGACGGGTGACCTCACGCTTTGCAGCCGCAAATTCTCGGCGTAGCTTGGCGGTTGGCTTGTCCGTCTGGGCGAGTTCCCGACCCAACCTTTCGGACTTTTTACGTGCGTTTTCGAGTTCCCGGCCTGTGCTGGCCATTTCCTTTTTCAAGGACCGAAAGGTGTTGATCGCCCCTTGTGATTTTTCAAGTTTTCGGATTGCGGCTGTCGTTTCCCGCATGTCGCGGGTCAGCTTCTGTGTGTTGCTGCTGATGCCACGGATCGGCCCGCTCAACTTGTCGAGTCCGGCAAAGATCAGTTTAAGGCGTAGATCACGATCCATGGTCAGCCCTTGTGAAGCATTTCGAGTTTTTCAATCGCCAGTCTTTCCCAGTCGGCCAACTCGGTAAGGGACATCCTTTCCATGCACTCTGGCGACCAGTGGAACGCGATGGCGATGTTCGCCATCGAGTCCTTTATGTCGGCGAGGATTCTTGCCTCATCCCCGCCGGCAGCAAAAAATTTGCCACCTCGGTAGCAACAGCAAAGAAATCGTTTGGTGCCATGGCACCAACTTCATCTGCCAGAAGAGGGGGGATGCTGATGCGGGGAATCAGCTTTATGATCGTGTCGGTTTCCAGCTTGGCAACATCGACCATGGAAAGGCCGCGCATTTCGCCAGCGTTCGGCTCGCGCAACTGGATATTCGTGATTTCCTGCTGCCCACGTTTGATTGGTTTGCCAAGTTCAACGGTTACGAGGTTGGCGCTGACGGCCTGTTCAGTCGTTTCGGTCATGCGGTTTTCCTTCACGCGGTTGGTCAGATGTCCGCCGGGCATGGCACCGCGTGAAACCCGGCCCGGCGAACCTCAAGAATCAGTATTCGAGGCCGATGGCTGCGCGCAGTTCGGCGTGGCGATCCACACCGCCCACGATGTAGATCCCGCGCACCATGTCGATTTCCATCAGTTCTTCGCCGTCCAGCGTTTCCTTGTAGTAAGACAGCACGGTCTTGAACTTGTGTTCGGTGGCATCGCCCGGCTTGGCATTGCCGCGATCCAGTTCCTGATGGCGACCGCGCATCAGGATATCGACGGAACTGACAGCGCCATCGGTGTCGGACTGGTATGCCCCCATGAAGCGCAGCATCTGGGCATCGAGTTCAACCGCGCCCATTTGCTTGATCGCGTGCGGCACCATGCCGCCCAGCGTCCATTCGCATTCCATGGCTTCCAGCCCCATGTCGATCTTGACCGGGCCGAGCATTCCGCCATCGCGCCAGTCTTCCATCGCGTGGCTGATTTTAGGCAGGGTGACTTCGGCTGCATCGGACAGATAGCTTTCGCCATTGCCGTAAAGGTGCATTTTTTTGAGCTTGCGGGGCAGGGCCATGTCGGGCTTCCTTTCGCTAAATCAGGGTTTCAGGTGGCAGGTGATCAGGCGACCAGGTCCGCGAAATTCGCGTAGTAACGGTCAGTGATGCGCTGGTTGAGTTCCAGCCCTTCCAATGGGGCGGCGGGCGTGTAATCGTAATCGATCGCCAGCTGTCCGGCGGCAAGCTGTTCTGCCGGGTTGAGATCGGGGTCGAACCATGCAGTCGCGCCGATCAGCTTGCCCGTGGCGACAAGGCGACGGAACCGGGCGTTGATCGTTTCAATGATATCGCGGATCAGCACGCGGGTTATCGGCTTGTCGACAGCCCAGATCAGTCCTTCAACCATTTCATCCTGCAGCACCTGCGCGGTGCGCACCGCGCTTTCAAACGCGAACAACGGTTCGCTGCTCAACGTGCGGTTGCCCCAGAAACGATAGCCATCGCGGCGGATCAGTGCGACGATGTTGCCATCGTTCAGCACGCCTGCATCGCTGTCCTGATCGTTGAGATCGAAGAACACATCGCGATCGAGGCCGGTCACACCGTTCACCACCACGTTGGAAATGGTTTTGTGGAAGCCGATTTCCTCATCAATCTTGGCGCGAAGGCCCATGGCGCGGGCCACGGTGTCACCCAGAAAAGCGTTTTCGAACCGGGGCCACAACAGCATCAGTTCTCGCTGGCCAAAGTTTTCGCCATAGGTTTTCGCTTCGGCAACAGAATCGCCTGTCGCCTGGGCATAGACCAT
>JAGREQ010000160.1 GCA_020446465.1 Novosphingobium sp.
ATGATGATGAAAGCGGCCTTCAGCCCGCCGTTGTCGCCAAGGTTCGGCGCATGGTCACTTTCCTTCAGGATATGGAGCGTGAAGAAGAATTGCGCACCGTACCCAGTTGGAAGGCGCATATGCTGACGGGAAGCCGCAAGGGCACTTGGAGCTTGTTCGTTACCAAGAACTGGCGGATGACATTCAGGATAGACAGCAACGGGATTGAGATTATCGACCTCAATTATGAGGATTATCATTAGCAGTGGCTGTTACCGGGGCCACATTTTGCTTCCCCGGTTTTAAACGTCGGCAAGGGTATCGAGACCCGACCAGCAAGGGCAAAGGAGGCCCGTCATGACGACTACAGGCATCCGCATGAAGAACCCGGCGCATCCCGGCGGCTTCATCAAATATGAAATCATCGAGCCGCTTGGCCTGTCAGTGACGGCGGCGGCACAGGTGTTGGGCGTGACGCGGGCCACCTTGTCCACCTTGCTCAATGAGCGTGCGCATCTTTCTCCGGAAATGGCGCTGCGCATTGAAAAGGCATTCGGCGTATCGATGGATACGCTGATGCGGATGCAGAATAGCTACGACATTGCTCAGGCACGCAAGCGCGAAGGGGACATCAAGGTGCTGCCATTTAAAGGTGGCCCACCAGAGCAGGCGGCCATGGTTTGAGTCTCACACTCATTTTATGCAAATTCTGAGAGCAGGGATGTTACCAGACTGGCGGCATAGGAAATTGGGTATCCGGTCAATGTGAAAGAGGCAGCCACGTCCGGCCTTGATTAAGAAGTCGATCTGTTTCAGGCGCTCAGCCGCCGGTATTGCGGTCTATTTGAGCTCAGGTTTTCGGGAAGGGCCTATAAAGAGGATGCCGGCATGTTTCAGGGCTGCCTCTATTTGTCGCGCAGCATAGGAACCGGGCCGACCTTTACCAGTCTCGAGCCGGCGCAGGGGCGAGACGCTGATTTCTGCAAGGTGCGCGAGTTCTTCCTGCGATAGCCTCAGTAGTTCCCGCGCTGCGCGGCAGCTCGCCGGTGACAGGGCTTCAGGCTGGTTGGACATTGAAGACAGACTGCATCTCTTTCTTGAGTAGGTTCTATGGTGAAGAACCTGCCTCCGGTTCAAGGCATTTGGCAACTACGTATCGTTTGAAGACAGTTGGCGTCCGACCACGCTGAGCAATGGTCTTAACTGGGGCCGGGAAGCCTTCCGGCACTTTTACAAAAACAACCCCATGCACCGTAGGCATGTTGATGAGCGTGTGGACACTGGATGCTTTGGATTTTGTTGGTCGTGACAGCACGAAGGGTGTGTAGCGATTCACAAGGCATGGAACGACAATGGCCGATCACGACCAAGGCGATGATCCAGAAGATAAACGACCCGGGCGCAATTGGCAGCCCGTACCCGATCAGGCGATTGCATTCTTGAGTGCAGTGCCGGCGCAAGCTGATGTTTACGGCGACAACCTTGTGGAACTGGCCGAACAGGTGCGTGATTTTGCACTGGATAGCTTCGGGCGGGCGAGGCGTGAAGCCAGAAATCCGACAAGGCAGGCTGTGTTCGTGAAACAGGCGCTGGCCCTGTCGAAAGGCTATGCAAGTCTGGTTGCTGCCATGGATCGTCACCGCAAGGCATTGCGCGAGGAGGACTGAACGATGGGGAATAAACATATGCGTAATATTGCTCCCATGCAGTCTGCGCCGCGCTGCGGCGCGCGAACCCGGTCAGGCGACCCCTGCAAGTCTCCGTGTATCGCCGGGGCTGCACGATGCCGGATGCATGGTGGCAAGGGTTCGGGGGCGCCACATGGCAATCACAATGCCCGCAAGCATGGTGCCCATGATAAGGAAATGCGTGAAAGGACGACGCGTATTCATGCACTGCTGGGCGACGTGCGCCGGACTGTAAAGAGGGCTGTATTGAATTGATGATGATGATCTGAACGCAGCCGTATGGGGCGCGGCAACCCGAGGTGCTGTCGGAGCTTCGCGCAAGCCAGATCAGGTGAGATCCAACCTGTGGAGACCATCGGGGCCAGCGGCTATCTTACGCCGCGCAAACAGGCCGGAACGATGATCGTAACCTGACAGCCCAAGCCTGGCAGATCAAACCATCACTTCATTTTAGCTATGCAGTGCAGGAGCTATCCACAGATGACGGCACTAATCAATCCACATTTTCCCAAAATGGGAAATTAAGCTTGCTTCCCAAAATGGGAAATGGCATATTCCACTTATGAGGATTATTGCCCGCAAAAATATCGTGACCTATTTTGCGAGGCATTCACTGACCCGTGCATCACTAACGCATTGGCTCGAGGTAGCCGAAAATGCGACATGGTCCTCCACGAATGAGGTCATTGCAGACTTTTCAAAGGCAAAGACAGTGGCGGCTGAGCGGGTTCGTTTCGAGGTGGCGGGGGGCGACCACAGAATGATCGTTGCTTTCCATTTTCGGAGGGGAATTGCGTTCATCAAGTTCATTGGAACGCATGAGGAATATGATCGCATCGACGCGGCAACCGTCGATCAATTTTGAAGGATAGGTACATGGATATCAGGCCAATCAAAAATGATGATGACCATCGGGCTGCGGTCGAAGAGATCCGGGCACTCTGGAACGCGGAAGCAGGCAGCGCTGATGAGGACCGTCTCGATGTGCTGGCAACGCTGGTTGACGAGTACGAGCGCAAGCGTTGGCCGGTCGACAAGCTGGATCCGGTGGAAGCGATTGAGGCGGCAATGGAGACAGAAGGGCGTACACGCGCCGACCTGGCAACCTTGATCGGCCAATCTCGCGCATCAGAAGTTCTCGCTCGCAAGCGCCCTTTAACGTTGCACATGATACGCAAGATCGAACAGGCTTGGCATGTTCCTGCATCGGTTCTGGTTCGTGAATATCAACTATCACGTTGATGAATGGAGTTGAAAGGGTCTGTCAGGTTAACTCCTGTCCGCCGCGTCAAAGGGGGAGCCCCCGACTGGCAGCTTCTGAAATGCCGGCCTGGGAAGCAATTATTGGATAAATCCATAGGTCAGTGACGCATGTGCCAATGGCATATGGCTTGCCATGTCGTTCAGTTTGGCAATATCACAAAGCTTGAAGCAATTCAGTTTATTAGCCAATCAGGCTTGGCAAGAAGGAGCGTTATTTTCATGCAGAACCGTCGTCTGGGAAAGTCTGCCATCGTTGTTTCCGAAATCTGCATGGGCACTATGACCTTTGGGTCATTTGCAGATGAGACAACTTCGCTTCGTATCCTGGATCGGGCTTTCGATGCAGGGATCAATTTCTACGACACGGCTGAGGGCTACCCGGTGCCGCCTGCTCCACATTATGCAGGGCTGACAGAAGAAATTGTAGGAAAGTGGCTCAAGACAAAGAACCGTGATGCCATTGTTCTGGCTACCAAGGTTTCAGGGCCCAGTCATATATGGTTCCAGTCGCCATTACGAGCCGGACGGACTGCGCTCGATCGCCATAATATAACCCGCGCAATCGAGGGGAGCCTCAAGCGACTTGGTGTTGATTATGTGGATCTTTATCAAACGCATTGGCAAGATCCGGAAATTCCTCACGATGAAACATTGATGGTGCTGGATGAACTTGTCACTGCGGGCAAGGTTCGCATTATCGGATCCTCAAATGACAATGCCTGGGGGTTAATGAAAAGCCTTGCAACTTCAGAGAAACTTGACGTTGCACGTTACCAGACGATCCAGAATAATTTCAGCCTAAACAACCGGCGCTTTGAGGATGAACTCGCAATTATATGCAGGCGTGAAGGGGTGAGCCTGATACCTTATTCCCCCATTGGTGGTGGGGTATTGTCTGGCAAATATTGCCATGACAAACAGCCCGATGCTCGCTTTACCCGTTATTTTGAAATGGGTGGCCGTCAGGCAGAAATGGCTTCGCGCTACAAGAACAGCAAGACCCTGACATCGACAGAGCGCTTCATGGATATTGCTGCGGAAGCTGGCATAAGCCCGGTGACGCTGGCAGTTGCATGGTCGAAACAGCATGATTTTGTTGCTTCAACTATCGTGGGTGCAACCCGTGAAGACCAACTTGACGAGCTTTTTGCCGCCGCTGATCTCGTTCTTTCCGCTGATGTATTGGCAGCAATAGACCAGGTATCGACCGATATCATGTATCCGATGGGGTAACTTATGTTTTGTGTGGCCTGGGGCAGGATAATGCGTCAAGATGTCTCGTTCTGCTGCTTGATGAGTGAGCGGACCTTCTCAATATGAGCTGCTGCGGCATTGTCAGGTTAACTTTCGCTAGTCGCGTTAAGCCGCGAACCTAAAAATTCATGCTGCAGTTGCGGACGCGGTTAGCCACTCTGCCATCGCGGCGGATCGATACTTTCGCATTGTCTTTCTGGAGATGAGGTGACGCTCAATGTTGAAGGTATTGTAGATTGCTGAGTGGGTGGAAACGAAGCGCTGGGCCTGTCCTTGGGACTTGAAGCGCTGCATCTTTCGCTCTCGTCGTCGGACCGGAAGATGGGAGTTTTCGACCCGATTGTTATCGTGTAATCGGCCCGGCTTGTGGCGCTTCTGGCAACCTAGAATCTTCATTGCCGCAGGATAGGATTTCAGTCCATCGGTCACGATTGCATCTGGTAAGTAGCCCTGGTTCTTCAGAAGTTTCCTGAGTAATTTCAATGCTGCGTCTTTGTTTCGACGCTTCTGGACCAGGACATCGAGAACCTCGCCTTCCTTGTCGACAGCCCGCCACATAAACATCCGTTGGCCGTTTATTCGGACGACCATTTCGTCGAGATGCCAGATGGAATCTGCGCGTCCGCGCTTGCGCCGAAAGTTCGCTGCAATGGCTGGCCCGAACTTGTTGGCCCAGCATCGGACCGTTTCATAGGTGACGTCGATGCCGCGTTCGGCGAGCAGATCTTCGACGTCGCGCAGGCTCAGAGTGAACCGATAATAGAGCCAGATTCCAAGCCGATTACGTCTGACGGAAAGCGGTGGCGCTTGAAGGAAATCGGTTTCATAGGCGCCTCTCTACCGGCGAAGAATTGCCAAGTGGAGACGAGTTGCCATCCGACTGATGATGTGGATGGCCCCTGTACCCGACAATGGTGAGTCGTATTGTGGGCTGTTGTCGAAGCACCCCACGGAAAGGACCATCCACAATGGAGATTACCACGATCGGCCTTGATCTGGCCAAGTCTGTTTTTCAGTTGCACGCTGTCGATCGCTATGGCGCTGTTGTCTGGCGCAAGCAGCTTCGGCGCGCAGCGTTGCTCGATGTGCTGGCCAAGGTTCCTGCCTGTTTGATTGGCATGGAGGCTTGCGCCACCTCGCATTATTGGGCGCGCGAGATTTCCGCGCTGGGACATGAAGTGC
>JAGREQ010000161.1 GCA_020446465.1 Novosphingobium sp.
CACCCAGACGCTGTTGCTCAAACAGTCCATGACGATGGAAGTCCGCGTGGAAGGTGATCTGCCTTCCGGTGTCACGCCGAAAGACCTTATCCTTCATGTCATCGGTGTCATCGGCACCGCTGGCGGCACGGGCCACGTCATCGAATTTCGCGGTGCAGTGTTCGAGAAAATGAGCATCGAAGGCCGGTTGACCGTTTGCAATATGTCGATCGAAGGCGGCGCGCGCGCAGGCCTTGTTGCACCTGATGAAACGACGTTTGCCTATCTCAAGGGACGGAAATACGCGCCGCAGGGTGCCGCGTGGGATAGCGCCGTGGAATGGTGGCGCTCGCTCGCCACTGATGAGGGCGCAACTTTCGACAAGAGCGTGGTCATCCAGGCAAGCGACATCCAGCCCACCGTCACATGGGGCACCAGCCCCGAAGACGTGGTGCCGATTGATGGCGTGGTGCCCGCGCCTGACAGTTTCGCCGATCCGTCCAAGCAGCAGGCCGCGCAGCGCAGTCTCGATTACATGGGCCTGACGCCGGGCCAGCGGCTTGACGAAGTGGAAGTGCAGAACGTGTTCATCGGCAGTTGCACCAACAGCCGGATTGAGGATTTGCGCGCCGCCGCCGCCGTCGTGAAGGGCCGCAAGAAAGCGGACAACGTGCGCTGGGCCATCGTCGTGCCCGGCTCGGGACTGGTGAAGGAACAGGCCGAAGCCGAAGGGCTGGACGCGATCTTTACCGAAGCCGGGCTGGAATGGCGCGAACCGGGCTGCTCGGCCTGCCTGGCGATGAACCCGGACAAGGTCCCCGCTGGCGAACGCTGCGCTTCCACCAGCAACCGCAATTTCGTCGGCAGGCAAGGTCCGGGCGCGCGCACCCACCTTGTCAGCCCGGCCATGGCGGCAGCCGCTGCCGTCACCGGGCGGCTTACCGATGTTCGCAAGCTGTAGAGTATAAATCATGAGCGAAGACAAACCCAAAACCATCGGCCAGAAGGCTATCGTTGCCGGTGCCGCCATTGGCTCTGCGGCAGTGGCCGCAGCCCTGCTCTATGCCAGCAAGCGTAAGGCCAAAGGCGACAGCGCGAATGCCAGTTCAGCGCCTGCACCTTCGGGCGAAAAGCCGGAGACCGATTGATGGAGCCTGTCCGCACCGTTGAAGGCCGCGCCATTCCTTTTGGCGCCAAGAATGTCGATACCGACATCATCATTCCTGCCCATTGGCTGAAAACCATCACGCGTGAGGGAATGGGCAAAGGCGCGTTCGAGGTGTTGCGCAAGGAACCCGACAACATTTTCGACCAGGGCGCGAACAAGGGCGCACCGATCCTGATCGCCGGGGACAACTTTGGCTGCGGGTCTAGCCGCGAACATGCGGCCTGGGCACTGCTGGATATGGGCATAACGGCAGTGATCGCCCCCAGCTTTTCCGACATATTTTCCGGCAACGCTTTCAAGAACGGCATCCTGACGGTTGTTCTGCCGCAAGAAGCGGTCGACCGACTGATGGAAGTGGCAGCCGAACAGCCCATTGCCATCGACCTTGAAAACCAGGTCGTGACAACGCCGTTTCAGGACCGTTTCACCTTCGAGATCGACCCTTTCCGCAAGCATTGCCTGATGGAAGGGCTGGACGAAGTGGGCCTGACGCTGGCCCGGAACGAAGCCATCGCAACATATGAAAAGGCGCGGGCGCAAGGCGCGCTTGCTTTCATGGAAGCCGGAACCCGGCAGGCAGCCTGAACCCAACGCTTTGCGAATCTCTTGCCAGCAGGCGACTTGCGTGCAAGGTCTGCATCATATTCTTCTGGCGGGCAGGCCGTGCGGCCCTGCCTGCATATACAGTCACTAAGGAACCACGATGACCGATTTCAATGATCGCGAACGCGCCGAAGAAGCCAAGTTCGCCATGGATGAAGAAACCGCCTTTCGCGTTGCCGCCCGCCGCAACCGCCTGCTGGGCGAATGGGCTGCTGCACGCATGGATCTGAGCGAGGCTGAAACGCAGGCTTATGCAAAGGCAGTCGTTCAGGCTGACTTCGAAGAAGCAGGCGACGAAGACGTCATCCGCAAACTGCTGGGCGACCTTACGAGCGCAGGCGTCGACATCGACGAAGCCGGCGTGCGCGCTGCTCTGGAAGAAAAGGCCGTGGAAGCGCGCCGCCAGTTGATGAGCGAATCCTGATCCCATGGCGATGGCTGCTGACGAGATCGAGCGCCTTGTCATGAGCGCCCTGCCTGACGCGCAAGTCACGATTACCGACCTTGCGGGCGACGGCGACCATTATGCCGCGCATATCGTATCGGACGCCTTTGTCGGCAAAAGCAGGGTCCAGCAGCACAAGCTGGTCTATGCCGCGCTTGGCGAACGCATGGGCGGTGAACTGCACGCCTTGCAACTGACCACCGCCGTCCCCACCTGATTTGCAAGAATTGGCTCAGAAAGGCTTTATTTCATGTCCGACATCAACGCACGCATCGACAAGATCGTAAACGATTCCGACGTGGTCCTGTTCATGAAGGGGACGCCGCTGTTCCCGCAGTGCGGATTTTCCAGTCGCGCGGTTGCTATTCTCGATCATTGCGGTGTGGCTTTTGAAAGTGTGGACGTCCTTCAGGACATGGAAGTGCGCCAGGGCATCAAAAGCTATTCGGACTGGCCGACAATCCCCCAGCTTTATGTAAAGGGTGAATTTGTCGGTGGCAGCGACATCATGATGGAAATGTTTGAAGCTGGCGAATTGCAGCAGCTTATGGCGGACCAGAACGTCGCCCCCGCAAACTGACGCGGGGCATTTGCCTACTCCCATCTCCCGTAAAGCCACACACTCGCCAGACGTGTGATTCGTCTGGGCGCTTGCACGCGCTAGTCAGTCACTAAAGCGTTTCGCATAAAGGTTGAATCAGAAGAAACGCTATAGGCTTTTGATTTGTCGCATTTCCTGGCCGAAAAAGTCTATCAACTTTTTCTCGAAATGCTCTATCTTGAAGCTGGAAGTTTTTGTCCTTCGGGGAGGCGGGACCATGGAGACCAGGGCGGTCCCGCCTCTGTCGAAGACTTGGGGGGCCCCTCGTGTGGGGCTATCAAATACTATGCAGGGGGCGTGCCAACTTTGCAAAAGCACGTAAACCCTATGGCTCGTTGGTTAACAGCCCGTCAAGACATCCAACCACTGTAAAATTTCCCGACAGGATTTGCCACAATTCGCAGGCGCTGCGGCAAGGGTTTGCCGGGTCGCTACACGCAGGGCTTGGCAAGCCGGGCTGCTGCGCGCACAAAGGGGGCACGATGATTGATACACTCACCACCCCGCACGATATTCCGGTTCGCCCGGCTGCCACTCTCGTCATATTCCGCGATGCTCCCGGCGGTGCAGGCGCTCCGCCCGAACTGATGATGGTGACGCGATCGGGCAAGATGGCCTTTGCCGGCGGCGCAACCGTATTTCCCGGCGGGCGCGTCGATGAGGCGGATTTCGCATTCGCGCGCGACCTTTCCATTCCGGGTGATCTTGACGAACGCGCCGCGCACGTCGCGGCCATTCGTGAAACGCTGGAAGAAACCGACCTTGCTGTCGGTATCAGCGGGCGCATTGACGCAGGCATTGCGGCAGATGCGCGGGCCATGTTGCTGGAAGTGGGGGAAATCGCGCCTGTCCTTGCACATTTTGGATGGTCGATCGCTGCCGAGGCCCTGACGCCGTTTGCCCGTTGGCTTCCCAAACTGAAGCACAAGCGCATTTTTGATACCCGCTTTTTCCTTGCCAACCTGGGAACCGGGGACGTGCAAGTCGCCGTGGACCGGACCGAGAATACGCATCTGTTCTGGTCCAGCGCGCAGGCTACGCTCGACATGGCTGATCGGGGAGATCTTCAGATCATCTTTCCCACCCGCCGCAATCTGGAACGGCTGGCCCAGTTCAACGATTTTGCAGCGACCCGCGAACATGCGCTGTCCATTCCCCCCGGCATTGTAACGCCGATTCTCGATGAAAGCGGTGAGGAGCCAATCCTTCGCATACCAGAGGGCCTGGGTTATCCGGTAACGTCAGAACGGCTGGGTGAGGCAACACTCGCCTGATTCGGGGGTAAGACCGCAGGCAACGCTACGCAGAAACCGGCACAATCAGGGCAATCAACGACAGTTGGAAGACAACGCGGAAAACCTTGCCATCATGCAGCGTCCGGGCCAGCGACGCGGGTTGATGCACTCTCCCGGCGGTCAACTCGCGCTCTATGCCTTGCTTGCGATTCTGGCCGTGATTGCGCTGATGGCGGCGCTGTCTTGGGCATCGGGCAGCGCGGGCGGCGCGCCTGCTGTCGACCCTCGCACCAAAACGATAACAGTCACTCTCGGCGACGAGCCGCCGCAACTCAACTCCAGCCTGTCGGCAGACCAGATCAGCGCCCATATCCTTGGCCATGTGGAAGAAGGCCTTCTGCGTTTTGACGAACACAACCAGCTTGCCCCCGGTGTGGCAGAGCGCTGGGAGATCACCGGAAAGGGCGCGACATTCTGGCTGCGTGAAGATGCGCGGTGGAGCGATGGCAAGCCGGTAACAGCGCATGATTTCGTCTTTGCATGGCGCAACACGGTCAACCCGAAAAGCGCATCGGAATATGCGAACATCATGTTTGGCATCCGCAACGCCAGGGCCGTTTCAGAAGGGAAACTGCCGATCACCGCGCTGGGCGTGCGGGCCGTCAACGACCGGGAACTGCGCGTCGAGTTTGAATATCCGATTCCCTATTTCGGGCAGTTGATGGCCTTCAACGTGTTCTATCCGATCAGGGAAGATTTCTACGATTCAACCAAAGGCCGTTATGCGTCCGATGCCGATACGCTGCTCTATAACGGGCCGTTCGTCATCACCCGCTGGGTTCATGGTGCGGAAATCCGTCTGGACAAGAACCCCTATTACTGGGGCAAGGACCGTATCCACCTCAACACCATCCACTATGCCTATTTCACCAGCGATCCGAACGCGATCATCAACCTGTTTCGTGACGGGAAAATCGCCCTTGCCGGCATTGGCGAGGAAAACCTGACCGAAGCACAGTTGCAGGGCTGGAACATTCGCAGTTTTCGCGATGGCAGCATTTTCTATGTCGAGTTCAATCACAGGCCAACGCGCCTGACCCGCAACCGCAACTTGCGCCGCGCGATCCAGTATGCGCTTGATCCCTCTGTCGAGGTCAACAACGTGATCAAGCTGCCCGGATATTTGCCCGGTAAATCGCTCTTCCCCGCCTGGCTTGATGGGGTGAATGACAAGTTCCGCAAGGAATATCCGGCGAAAGAAATTACCCCCGACCCGCAAAAGGCGCGCCGTTATCTCGCACTTGCCAAAAAAGAACTGGGGCTGGAGAAACTGCC
>JAGREQ010000162.1 GCA_020446465.1 Novosphingobium sp.
GACCCCGCCCGCAAGCTGGCCGACAGCCTGCATCTTTGTCGCCTGGGCGACCTGCTGTTTGAGCCGCGCTTCCTCGGTCGTGTCGGCAAGGCTTAACAGGACGGCGGATTCGCCCAGCCCGCGCACACCTGCCAACCCAAGAGAGACCGGCTCATCCGGCAAGCCCTTCAGGCGAACCGCCATATCGCCTGAACTGGCCGCACCCTGTGCGAATCGCCGTACGGCATCGGCAAGGGCGGCCTTGTCCTCCTTGACGACAAGGTCAGTCGGGTAAGGCGGCAGCTTGCCTGCCTCCAGCCCGGCGGCGCGCGAAAATGCCTTGTTCGCAAACAGCAGGCGACCATCACGGTCCGCCATTGCAAGCCCGACAGGCAAGCGGGCCAGCAACGCCTCAAGCTGTCCCGTCCCGGCCTTGGCATCGACCGGCGCTGCCCCACCAATTCCAAGCCCTGCATCAACGAGCAGCATGAGGATTTCAGGGCTGCCGGAATCCATAACCGGAGCATTACCGTCTGGTCGCGGGATCGGAACCTGAAGCAACATCTGCGGGATGCCTTCGCGCCCTTCCCGCGCGAAATAAATCTGATCCTGCGCGTCGGCACGCAGCAAACCAACGAAATCCTGACCCTCGACAGAGCCCTGTTCATCGCCTGTCGCGCGCCGGGCAAAGCTCCTGCTCGCCCCCCTGATCCTGCCTTCCTGCCCCACCACGGCAGCCTCAATCCCAGCAGAACTCAGCAGATCGCCGATCGGCCCTGTCAGGCGGTCCAGAATTTCGGTACCGGAACCGGATTCCTGATGGCGTGCAAAACGCCATACCAGATGGTCTTCACCGCGCCCGGCCCTTCGGGCGGAAACCGACCAGCGATTGTTCTGTCCGTCAACGAGCGGGTCAGCATCCCCCTGCCCATCGCGCCAGGCCTTGCGGACTGCGCCCTGCAGGCGCTCAACCGATGACGGATCGAGAGGCAAGGCCGACGGGGCATGATTGGCGCCAAATACGTCCGCATAAATCCGGTTGGCGCAAACAAGCCGGTTGGCCCGATCCGTAATCGCCACGGCAACTGCATCATGATCAATCGCCGCCACCGTTACCGACCAGTCAGGAACGGGATACTCCGCAGCATCAATCGCGCGCCCGCGCCGTGCAACAACAGTCGCAACCAGGGCAAGGACCAGAAGCCCTCCGCCAAAGGCCGCAGCCACCAGAAAGCTGTCACTCACCAGCCACAGCAACACCACACTGGCGAAAAGCGCACCGGCAACAGCCAGTTGATCCACCGATCCTGCGCGCAAGGTCTTCATGTCGCTCATTCGGGCCTCATCCGCTGATGCATCCGCACACGCGCCGCCGCCATGCGTGTGCGCCGTTTATGCCCGACCCACCAGCGCCAGAGGAAACTGGTCACGACATAGCTGATCGACGCTGCAACAACAGCGATTACGACCAGCCCAAACGCCGTGACAAGCGTAGCCCCCGTCAACCACTGGAGAGCCTGCTGCAACTCGGTATGCTCGATCGCTGTGTTGACCGGGGCCACCACCGTCATCGCATCGACATGCAGCAACCAGCTTCCGACCTTGTAGGCGACAATCCACAAGAGCGGTGTCGTCAGCGGGTTGGTGACAAATGTCGTCAGCGCCGCAACCGGAACGTTCGCCCTGACAGAAAGGCTGAGCAAGGAGGCAAACAGGATTTGCCCGAATGGAATGATGATGCCGATCAGCATACCCAGCGCAACCCCGCGCGGCACGGAGCGCCGCGTAAAGCGCCACAATTCGGAACGCAGCACGCGATTGGCAAAGGGGCGAATCCAGCGGCTACGCTCCATTTGCTCGCGCGTAGGCATATTGCGGCGAGTCCAGTTGAAAATGCGTGTCTTCACGAGGGGCTGCGCTTTACTTCCAAAAGTTTCATCCGCCGATTACGCGAGACACCCTGACCAGACGAACCATATCGCGGGAAGCACGGTTCACCTTCACATATCCTGACACGGCGTGTAATATGCGTTGGCTGGCGACGACACAATCGGCGAGACTGGTTTATCGCAAGTTACGCGCCTTTCGGCCAGTCTCAAAATGTGACTTATCAAGGCCTTTGGGCGCAAATCCGGCATGATCAGCCGCGATCACGCATGATCCGTGCCTTGTCCCGTTTCCAGTCACGTTCCTTCATTGTTTGCCGCTTGTCGTGCGCCTGCTTGCCCTTGGCGAGCGCCAGTTCAACCTTGGCCCGGCCACGCGCATTGAAATAGACCGACAGCGGAACGAGCGTCATGCCCTTGCGTTCCACTGCACCGTGCAAGCGGGCAATCTCCCGTTCGTGCAGCAACAGCTTGCGCGGGCGTTTGGGTTCGTGGTTGAAACGGTTGCCGTGGCTGAACTCAGGAATGTTTGCGTTCACAAGCCAGACTTCGCCGCCCCTTACCTCGGCATAGCTTTCGGCAATGGAGCCTTCGCCAAAACGCAGGCTTTTCACCTCGGTGCCCGTCAGCGCGATGCCGGCCTCGAAAGTCTCCTCGATATGATAATCGAAGCGCGCGCGGCGGTTTTCCGCCACGGTCTTTGCCTTGTCGAAAGTGGATGGTTTGGGGCGGGCCATAGTGCAGCGGCATGTAGGGCTGAAAGCGGCGATTGCAAAGGATGCACCCGCCGCGTTTCGGTTTGCCTTGTATCCTAGACCAGTCCCGCCGCCTGAAGCGCCGCATCAACAGCCTTGCGACTGGCCTCGCCCGGCCAGGTGATCGGCAGCCTGAGCTCCGTCGGCATGTCGGTGAGCACGCGTGAGAGCGCATACTTGGCAGGCCCCGGGGACGAATCGGAAAATAGCGCGTCGTGCAGGGGATAAAGCTTGTCCTGCAAGGCAAGCGCATCGGCCCAGCGCCCATCTGCCATTGCCTGCTGAAATTGCGCGCAAAGCGCGGGCGCGACATTGGCTGTCACCGAAATGCACCCCACCCCGCCCATCGCATTGAATGCGAGAGCGGTTTCATCGTTACCGGAAAGCTGGACAAAGTCCGTACCGCAGGCGAGCCGCTGCGCGCTTACCCGGCCAATGTCGCCAGTTGCATCCTTGACCCCCACGATGGTCGGGAAAGTCTTTGCCAGCCGCGCCATGACCGGGACAGAGATATCGACAACGGATCGCCCCGGAATGTTATAGACGACAATCGGCAAGTCGCAGTTCTGCGCCAGATACGCAAAGTGCGCATAAAGCCCTTCCTGGCTGGGCTTGTTGTAATAGGGCGAGACAACAAGCGCCGCATTGGCGCCAGCGGCCTTGGCCGATTCCATGTGTTCCAGCGCAATGCGGGTATCGTTAGAGCCAGCCCCGGCGATAACGGGAACGCGGCCCGCCGCCTGCTCGACACAAATCGACACGACCCGATTATGCTCTTCGATCGTCATTGTCGCGCTTTCCCCGGTCGTCCCACAGGGAACGAGCGCGGAACTGCCGCTTTCAATCTGCCAGTCGACCAGCTTGCGAAAAGCAGGCTCATCAATCGATCCGTCGCGAAACGGTGTCACCAGAGCCGGAATAGAACCGGAAAACATGGACTTCATCCTTGCCGTTGCCCGGCGATGCGATATGATTCCGATTGAAATCACCGCCCCGCCGGGGAAATTGTTCAGCGCCTGATAAGGAGGCTAAGGCCATTATGTCCAGCATGCTCCGCATGTCTGTTCTCGCACCGCTATTTATTTCAGCGCTCGCCGCCCCTCTTCCTGCGCTTGCAAAAGACGGGTCACACTGGGACCAGGCCAGAGCGCAACTGGTATCGAGCAGCCCGACCGCCATGGCCTATGCGGTCGACAGGTGGGAACAACTCACCGCCAGTTCGCGATTCGATTTCCAGACTTATGCCAGTTTTCTGCTCAGTTATCCGGGGATGCCGCGTGAAGATCGCCTGCGCGGCTATGCCGAGGCGGCGCTGGAACGCGGCTATGTCGAACCATCGCGCCTTGTTGCCTTTTTCGACAAATACCCGCCGCTGACCAACCCGGCCCGCGCCCAATATGCGATTGCGCTGTCCGCCATGCGACGCCCGCAGGCTGAAAGCATCGCCCGTTCGGCGTGGCGCGGCGGCCAGATGAGCGCGACATCGGAAGCGACTATCGATTCGCTTTTCGGACCGCGTTTCTCGCAAGACGACAACGATGCACGCATGGACGCGCTGCTCTGGGCAGGGGACGCAGGCGCAGCCCAGCGTGTGATCAACCGCGTTTCATCCACGCGCCGGGCGACCTTCATGGCCCGGCTTTCTGCCATCCAGGGCACAGATCCTGCATCACAGGGCATCCAGCCTGGAAATGATGCGATTCGCGACATCGGCTATGTATACAATATGTCGCAACAGGCCCGCGCCAGCCGCCGCCCTTATGCAGCCGCCAGCCTGCTTGCCACGCGCCCCAGAGCGACAGTTCTGCCGCACGATCCAACTGCATGGGTCGCCGAACTGCTGAAAGTCGCCCGGATGTCGGGCGGCAGCACCGTCGTTCGCATTGCCGCATCCATCGACGACGGGTTCCCGCCGAATACCGACATCAGCGCGATGGAATACAAGCTGCGCGATGATTACACTTCGTTGATGTGGCTGGGTGGCACAACCGCCCTGTGGGAAACGCGCGATGCACGCGCGGCGGCGCCACTTTTCTATCGCTATGGCGCTGCAGCGCGCACCCCGCAGACACGATCAAAGGGCTTTTACTGGGCCGGGTTGGCAGCGACGCAGGCAGGCGACCGGGCCGGCGCGACCCGATACTTTGAAATGGCGGCGCAATATCCCGTACAGTTCTATGGCATGTTGTCGCTGGAACGGCTCGGGCGCGCATTGCCGCGCCTGAACAAGCAGCCCGACGCCCAGCCTTCTTCGAAGGAACGCGCTGACTTTTACGCCTTGCCGATTACTGGCGCGGTGCGCGAAGCTGCGCGCGATGCACCGTGGTCAACCTCAATCCGCTTTTTCCGCGAGATTGCCGATCAGGCGGAGACCGAAACGGAACACGTGCTCGTCGCCCAACTGGCGCGGGATCTGGGCCGCCGGGATCTCGCCGTCATTCTGGGCGAAAAGGCGCAGGAACACGGGTTTGACGATTTCTACGCCATTGCCTTTCCCACCATCCCCAACCCGCCAGGTACGGACTGGACAATGGTCCACGCCATCACCCGTCAGGAAAGCCAGTTTGCCCAGAATGCCATCAGCCACGCCGGGGCGCGCGGCCTGATGCAGCTGATGCCGGCGACCGCCGCCTTCATCGGCTCGGACCGCAGCCTGCGCCGGGAGAAGGTCGACAAGCTCTACGACCCGAAGTTC
>JAGREQ010000163.1 GCA_020446465.1 Novosphingobium sp.
CACGTCCGCCGCGCCATCGGCGTCATGCAGGCGCTGCGGCTGGCCTTGCTGCAGTTCATGTTCCTTCGCATAATTTCCGTTCCCGCGTTCAGCCGTGCGAACGACATCAGCCGCGATGATGTGCTGGAGATGGTCTTTACCTTGCGGATTGAGGAGGCGCTCACTCAATTACGCCGCGCATTCCCGACCCATTTCCCCAAAACCGGTGACTTTTCGGTCAGTGAGCCAGCCGATTACCCCGACGATGCCGATGAAGGGTATGGCTTCATCCATCAGACCTATTTTGACCCGATCGAGCGGGCCTATGGGCTGGTTCTGCGGATTGGCGGCGCGATTGCCAATGAGTTTGGCGCTCACGGCTGATCCCCCGCACCGCGTTAACTTTTGCATGGCGCGCGTCTCGCGCTGGAACGGCCCGTGCGATCGTGCTGGCCGTGCCGCACATTAACCGCCATAATCAAGTGCATGAATATGGCCATGAAAGTTCTGGGTGCAGGCGCAACCGCTGCGCTGTTGTTCGCTATTTCAGCGACAGTGACGACGCATGTGCTGAAACGGGAGCAATCCGGGCCGCTCTCTCAGACCTCGGCTCCGGCTGATGCTGACCTCCCTTTGAAAAGCGCACAAGCAAGCAACCAACCGTCAGCGAAGGCCAGCAATGATGCCCCCGGCAACAAGGTTGTGCATGTCGCAGCGCAGGCAAGTCCGACCCCCAGCCCCACACCAACGCGCGATCCGCTGATCATTAAACGCGTCCTGCCGATCAACGGGCCGATCAAATATGGGGAATGGCACTGGGACGATGACGGAGTGCCGCCAGGACGCATGGTCGTCACCGTCGATCTCGACGCGCGGGTGATTTCGGTGTTCCGCGGCGGTTATGAAATTGGCGCCGCTGCTGTCCTGCTCGGCACAGACGAACACCCGACACCGCTTGGCTCCTTTCCCATTTTGCAAAAGAAGAAGGACAATATATCAAGCCTTTATGGCGCTGAAATGCCCTATACCCTGCGCCTGACATGGGACGGAATCAGCATCCACGGCAGCGATGTGGAACTGGGCTATGCCAGCCACGGCTGCATCGGGACGCCCACACCCTTTGCGGCCAAGGTTTTCAGCGCGGTCAAGAAGGGTGACGAAGTCATCATTACGCGCGGCAAGATGGTGGGCGTCGGCGACGGTATCTAATTAGAGCATTTCGAGCCAGATTGAATCACTTGTCGACTTTGAAATCTTGTCCAAACAATAGCTTATACCCAAACCCCTCGATCAGGTCCGGCGCGGTGGTTCCTTGCGGAAAATCCATTCGCCATCATCGCTGCTGGCCATGACACCACCCAGAGTGCCGCTTTTGCCGGCAGCAAGCTGCTGCACCAGCCGTGCCACATTGCCAAAGCGGATATTGCCGCCTGCTACCATGGCAATCGCCCGGCCAGCCACCCGCATGATTACTGCCGCAGGTGCAGCGGGACGATACCGGATGGCATCCTCGCTTACCGTCACATGCTCTTGCCATTCTCGCTGCGCGGCCCACTGGATAACCACTTCGGCATCGGCGAGGTGGTTGGCGCTGGCAGCCAGCGCGCGCACATCCAGCCAGTCACATTCCTTTAGCGCCTGCCGCATCCGCACCCTGTCAAAGCGCGGATCGGCATTGCTTGGATCATCCACCGCCTGCAACCCGGCAGCTTCGACGATCTCCACCAGTTCGGCCCGCCGCCAACCCAGCAAGGGACGCAGCACCGGAATGTCGATACCGGGAATTTTGCCGCGGGCACGCACCCCGGCAAGGCCAGCGACACCGCTTGCCCGGTTGAGCCGCATCAATAGCGTTTCCGCCTGATCGTCGGCATGATGCGCCGTGGCGACAGCATCCAACCCGCGCCGGGTCGCCCAATCAGCCAGGGCATTGTAACGCACCCCGCGTGCGGCATCCTGCACATTGCCGGACGGAACGGTGACTTTCAGCGTTTCGTGACGCAGACGGTTTTCCGCACAGATTTGTGCAACCATGTCTGCTTCATCGGCGCTTTCTGGTCGCAAGCCATGGTCCACAGTTGCGACCTCGATCCTGCCGGGCGCGACAGCTTCAGCCAGCAAAAGCAGGGCAAGACTGTCTGGCCCGCCGGAAACGGCCAGACCCAGCTTACCCCCTTCAGGCCAAAGCTGCGCCAGATCGCCTGCGAAGCGGGCAATCAGCGGGTGAGGGAAAGCCTCACTTGCAGGTAACTTTTCGCCGGTCTGACTCATATTGACTCTGCAATCGTCCGGTCGCGAGCGCCGGATAGGTTTCGCCAAATTCCGCAAGGGCGATACAGGCGCGCGACGTATCCTTGGCCGCAATCATCGCTTCGGCAAGGAACAACAGGCTGTCGCCAGCGCGGGCGCCCTCCTTGTCGGCCTGATAGTTCTTGAGGAACCAGGGCGCGGCCTCATTCGGTTTGCCATCGTCCAGATAGGCGCGACCCAGCAAATTGCGGGCATAACTGATCCGCGAATGACTGGGATATTTTTCGACCATCATACGCAACTGCTGCTGCGCTTCGGGATAAAGCCCGGCATCCCACAGACGGAAACCGTATGAGTATTCATCATCACCCGCGTCACCCGTGGCAGGCTTTGTAATGGCCTGCACACGAGCAAGCCGCTCCGCACTTGGCCCCGCAACAGGGGCCGCTGCGGCGACTTTGGTTGGCGTAACAGCAGCGGCGGTCGTCGTTGGAGCCTTTGCCGGTAGCGGTGCCGGTGCCGGTGTCGGTGCTGGAGCTGCTGTCGAAACGGCCCCACTCGTCATGGCTGCGCTCGATGCGCTGACCGGCACAGCTTGCGGGCTGCTATCTGCCGGTACAGGCGGCGCGACGACCGCTGCGGCACGCAACTGCGTGACTTCGGGGTGGAAACGCTCAATCTCCGCACTCAGGCGCGCGAGTGCATTGGTATTGGTTTCGACTTGCGCGGTAAGCTGGCGCAACTGGCTCTCGATGGAATCCACTCGCGCCAGCATATCTGTCACCGGCGTTGTCGCGGGCGGCAATCCAGTGCTGGCAGGTGTAGCGCCTGCTGCGGGCTGGCTGTCGAAAAAACGACCTTCGCCACCGGGGAATACCTTGCGCTGGAGCGCGCGCACTTCCGCCTCGATCTTGCGCATACGCGCATCGTCCACTTGCGCGTGGGCTATTTGCGGAACGGCCACAAGGCTAGTTCCTGCCAGTGCCACTGCTGCGATTACAAAGCGAAGGTTATCCTTCACCATTCCCGAATGCTCCCGTCATTTACTTGCTGCGATGGCGTGGCACCACTGCCACGCCTTCATGCCCGTCAAGACTGTGGCAGCGCAAAACCAAACCCGCGATGAACACGCCCCAGAGCGTGGATCAGCGCTGGCCGGCAATATGGCTACCGATAAAATGATGGCCCAAGGTCACGCATCCTGTCGAGCGCATCGCACGATAAAACTGTGGGAGAACGCGCGGCAACGCCCAGTGGCGCACCTCGCGTCAGGTAGCAGGCGCGGCAGTTGGGCTGGTGGGCGCGGCAGGGGCGGAAGGCGATGCCTCGCCCGCAGAAGGGGCTGCGGGACGGGCAAGAAGTGCTTCTGCCGAAACAGGTATATCCTTCACGACCTTTTCCTGATTCGACAGCGGCGGCACGGGCCTGCCGCCCACCGTAATCGCCAACGCATCGGGGCGCCCCGTCCAGACTTGCGGCCCCTTGGCCTCAGCCGGCACGGTGTAGCTTTCACCTTTGGCCATCTGTTTTTGCATCAGTTGCCGGCCATCCGCGTCATAGAACTTCACCCAGATGCCGCCATCCTGCGCGGTGAAGACCACCGGCCCTGTTGCTGCCGCTGATGGGGCAGGCGCGCTGGCCGTGGCGGGGGCAGCAGGCGCTTCGGCTTGCGGCTCGGTCAGCGGAGGCAAGGTTTCTGCCGGAGAGAGGAAACCGCGGTAAAATATAAAGCCGCCAATCAGCAACAAGATAACGGCCGCCGCCGAAACCCAGCCTACCGCTGATGTCGGCACACGCGCTGGATCGCCCGGCTCGAAGGTGTTGATCGGGGTGCGGCGAAAGGTGTCTTCTGACGCATCATCCAGAATTGCGCGGACCTCATCAACCGCCGCGTGCTCATCCAGCCCCAGCATCCGGGCGTAGCTGCGGGTAAAGCCGATGGCATAAGTGCGAGCAGGCAGGGACACGAAATCGTCATCCTCGATCATTTCGAGATGACGTTTGGAAATCCGCAAATCCGACGAAACATCAGCGAGGCTCAGCTCTTTTGCTTCACGCGCAGCCTTCAGCCTGCCGCCAATTGCAGCAGCTTGTGCAGCCGGTGCCACATCCTGTTCTTCAGCGACCATTTAACCCTGTTCTCCGTGCCGACCCTGCAGCCGGTCAATTACTGTGGCGCAAACAATGGATAGTTCACAAACAAGTCAAGGATACGATTGGCAATCTACAAACTTGAACGACCGAACGGTTAAAAGATACGACGAAAGGGCACAACTTTCCGCTTCACGAAAATTGCTCGCCGTGCCGGGAGGCCGACGAGAATGTCAGTCCGTATCAATACCACGCTCATCGGCCCATGCCCTCAGCGCCGCGCGCATATCGGGCGGGGGGGTGCGCAACCACGCATCCATCACCGGGCCAAGTTCCGAAAAATCGAGCTTTGAAACCAGTTCCTTGATCGGGCCGACGGCGGCAGGCGTAATCGACAAGCGACGATAGCCCAGCCCCAGCAGGGCCAGCGCCTCCAGCCTGCGCCCTCCCATTTCACCGCAGACGCTCGCAGGCGTATCCGTCCCTTCCAGCATTGTCAGCACACGCTTCAAAAAGCGCAAGATCGCAGGGCTGAGCCAGTCATAACGCTCGGCAAGTTTGGGGTTCGCCCGGTCCGCTGCAAACAGGAACTGCGTGAGGTCGTTTGTTCCGATCGAGACGAAACTTATGCGCGGGGCCAAAATGTCCAGAACTTCGGCAAGTGCCGGGACTTCCAGCATCACACCGTAATTGATCCGTTCGGGCAGCATCTTTTTCTGCTTCTTGAGCCAACCGAGCTGGCTTTCAAAGATAGCTTTCGCCTCATCA
Organism: Novosphingobium sp.; assembly: GCA_020446465.1. Lineage (GTDB taxonomy): Bacteria > Pseudomonadota > Alphaproteobacteria > Sphingomonadales > Sphingomonadaceae > JAWKXU01. The sequence continues at coordinate 5,089 of JAGREQ010000163.1, forward strand.
AACTCCCACGGCTCGGACACGAGCGGGAACATGACATTGAGCACTTTGCCCGCCGCGGCTTCCATCAGCGCACGCGCTTGCACTTTCAGAAGGCCTTCACGCTCCAGCACCAGCCGCAAGGCACGCCAGCCCATCGCCGGGTTTTCATCGAACTCTGCATTGCCATCGCGCAAATAGGGCAGCGACTTGTCACCCCCGACATCGACCACCCGGAAGACGACACT
>JAGREQ010000164.1 GCA_020446465.1 Novosphingobium sp.
TCTATGCGCTATATCGTGCGCCAGAACGCCACGCCCAAAGGCACGGCGATCGTGCGTATGCAGGTGGAAAGCGGATCGCTGAGCGAGAGCGATGCGGAACGCGGCTATGCCCATTTTGTAGAGCACATGGCCTTCAACGGCTCGACCCATGTGCCCGAAGGCGAGATGATCAAACTGCTGGAACGCGAGGGGTTGGCTTTCGGGCCGGACACCAATGCCTTCACCAGTTTTGAACAGACCCGCTATAAACTCGACTTGCCGCGCACTGACCCGGCCCTGCTTGACACCGCATTGATGCTGATGCGCGAAACCGCGAGCGAACTCACCATGTCTGACGACGCGGTTGAGCGGGAGCGCGGTGTTATCCTTGCCGAAAAGCGCGACCGCAATACTTATGCCATGCGTGAGCTGGAAGACGAGCTGGCCTTTTCCACTCCCGGCGCGCATTTCGTCGAGCGGCTGCCTATCGGCACGGAAGAGACACTGAATGCAGCAACGGGCGCCAAGCTCCGCGCTTTCTGGAGCCGTGAATATGTTCCCGGCAATACCACAGTGGTCGTCATTGGCGATTTTCCCGTAGCGGACGTGGAAGCCGCCATCGCAAGGCATTTTGCGGACTGGCAGCCTGCACCGATGCCCGGCACTATCCATGCTGGCCCCGTCCCCTATGGCCGGAAAGCGCAGACCGATATCTATATCGACCCGGCCCTGTCCGAACGGGTCACAGCCTTTCGCCACGGCAAATGGCAGGAAGAGCCGGATTCCATCGCGACCCGGCAACGGGCCGTGCTCAAACAGATCGGCTATGACATCATCAACCGGCGGCTGAAACGCCTCGCCCGGCAGGCTGATGCCCCCTATCAGGATGCAGGATTTGGCACCGGCGACATCTTCAAGGTGGGCCGGACCACCAATCTCATTATCGATACCAGTGATGGCGGCTGGGAAAAGGGGCTGCGAGCCGCTGCCCGCGAATACCGTCGGGCGCTGGCTTTCGGCTTCACGCAAGGCGAAGTGGACGAACAGATCACCCGTATCCGCACGGCGACGCAAGATCTTTCCGCGGCTGCCGACACGCGCAATCACCGGGACTTTGAAGGGATGGCGTTTGATCTTGTTGAAAATGAAAAGGTGCCGTCCACACCCCAATCCGCGCTGGAGCGGTTCGAGAGTTTCGTTCCGCAAATCACACCAGAAAGTGTGCTTGCCGCGCTGACGTGGGAGGTTGTGCCGCTGGAACAGCCGCTCTTGCGCTTTCAGGGCCGCAACGCTCCTGCTGGCGGCGAAGATGCAGTGCGAAACGTCTGGAAAGCTGCGATGGCAGAAAAGCTGGAACAGCGCGCAGAGAGCACGACAACATCTTTTGCTTATGACAATTTTGGCGCGCCCGGCGCCGTCATTTCAGATGAGACGCGAGACGATCTTGGCATTCGCACGATCCGTTTTGCCAACGGCGTGCGCCTTAACCTCAAAAACACGACGCTGGAACGGGACCGGGTTCAGGTGCGCGTCAATATCGACGGCGGCAAGATGCTGGATACGCAGGAAAACCCGCTCGCTACGGATATGACCTACGTTCTGCCAAGGGGCGGGCTGGGCCAGCATAGCGAGGATGAACTGGACACGATCCTTGCCGGCCACAGCGTCAGCCTGTCAGTCCGGGCCGACACCGATACCTTTGCCATGTCCGCGCAGACAACGCCGCGTGACCTCTTGTTGCAACTGCAGGTTCTGGCCGCATCCGTCAGCGATCCGGGCTATCGTATCGAGGGTGAACAGAACTTCCGGCGCGGCATATCCAACTATTTTGCGCAGAAGGACGCCACGCCCAATTCCGCACTGAGCGCGGCAATGGGCGGCATTCTTTCCGACAATGATCCACGCTTTACGCTCCAGCCGGAGGCTGACTATCGCGCTCTGACATTCGCCGGGCTGAAAGACGCGATCGGTGAGCGGCTGGCGCACGGGGCCGTCGAAATCGCACTGGTCGGCGATATGGATGAAAACGCAGCGATTGCCGCAGTTGCAGCCACGTTCGGCGCGCTGCCCCCGCGCGAGGCGGATTTCCGCCCCTACGATGAGCGCCGCGACCGACCCTTTACAGCAGACAGGTCAGAGCGGGTCATCCATCACGGCGGCCTCGCCGATCAGGCGGCGGTTCGTTATATCTGGCCAACTCGCGATGACAGCGACCCGGTTGAAACGATCACGCTGGAACTGCTGGAAAAGATCGTCAAACTGCAATTGACCGACACATTGCGCGAAAAGCTGGGCGAGGCCTATTCGCCCGGTGCAGCCAGTGATGCTTCGCACGACTGGAAAGGCTATGGCACATTCATGGTTGCCGCCAGCGTCGATACCAGCGCAGTGCCAGCGACCGAGGCCGCGATACGCGATGTCATGACCACGTTGACGACTGAACCCGTCAGCGCCGACCTGTTGCAGCGCGCACGCCAGCCGATGCTCGAACGCTATGACAATGCGCTCAAGACAAACGGCGGGTGGATGGCGCTTGTCGTCAGTGCACAGAGCGAACCGGACCGGATCGAGCGTTTCCTGAAGGGCAAGGCACGGCTGGGAGCGATTACGCCTGATCAACTTTTGGCCATGGCCAAACGCTACCTCACGCCGGACAAGGCTGTCGAAGTAATCGCCTTGCCAGAAGGCGTCAGCACCACCGCACCCTGACGCGCGGCGACGAACCGTGCGTGACGCACGGTAAACACCCATTCTGCCTATGTTATGTTATATCATTCTTTATTAGTAACGCCTTATGCAGATAAACCCCTTCCCGAACCGCAAGGCATGTCTCCTTGCCACAGCCCTCCCCTTGACACTCGGCGCGATGATCGGCGCGCCCACACTTGCCCTTGCCCAGCAATATGCTGACGATCCGGCGAACGCCCACAGCACTCGGCAAACGTCGCAAGGAGCGCCAGACCTTGCCCACGGCACCGGCCATCACGATCATGACAACGAAATCATCGTGACTGCCGCGCGCAAGCGGGCGAGCGACGTTGTCGGCGGGGTTTCCGTGCTGGATGGCGCCAAACTTGCCGAGCAGGTTCGCACCAGCCTTGGCGATACGCTTGCTGGCCTGCCGGGCGTCAGTTCCACCAGTTTTGGCCCCACGGCTTCGCGGCCTGTCCTGCGCGGCCTTGGTGGCGATCGCATCGCCTTGCTGACGGATGGGATTGGCAGTCTCGACCTGTCCTCCGCCAGCGCAGACCATGCCGTTGCCATCAACCCGTTGACAGCCCAACGCATAGAGATCCTGCGCGGACCATCGTCGCTTCTCTATGGCTCCTCTGCCATTGGCGGGGTCATCAACGTGATAGACCGGCGCATTCCGCGCAACTTGCCGGAAACGCCGTTTCATGCCGAAGCCATCGCCACTTATGGTTCTGCGGCGAATGAACGCTCCGGCAATCTATCGCTCGATGTGCCGCTTGGCGCGGGCTTCGTGCTCCATGGCGATGGCAACTGGTCGAAAAGCGATGATCTGGAAGTCGGTGGGCATCTGCTTTCCAGACATTTGCGAGACATGGCCGCAGCCAGCGACAATGCAGAAATCCGCGAACTGGCCGACCTTAAAGGCAAATTGCCCAACACGGCGGCAAAGACCAGCGAGGTTGCCGGCGGCCTCGCCTGGGTCCGTGACGGCTGGAACGCGGGCTTTTCCGTATCCCGCCACGATTCCCGTTACGGCGTGCCAATCCGGTTCTCGCTCGACCCCGCTGTCGAGGCTGAAGCGCCAACCATCGACATGGTCCAGACCCGTTACGACGGGCGCATCGAAGTTCCGCTGAACGGCTTTCTCGAAGCCATCCACATGCGCGGTGGTTATGCCCGCTATCACCACGACGAAATCGAGGATACCGGCGAAATCGGCACCAGTTTCTACACCCGCGGCGGTGAGTTTCGGGCAGAGGCTGTGCAGAGTGAAAATCAGGGCTGGAGCGGCACCAGCGGGCTGCAATATGTGAACACTTCTGTCCGCATCAGGGGTGAGGAGAAATACCTGCCCGATGCCCGCAAGAAGCAAACCGGGCTGTTCACCTTGCAAAGCCTCGACACTGGGGCGCTGCGGCTCGAAGGCGGGCTGCGCTATGAACATTCGCGCATGACGGCCAAGGCTGATGCCCTGCTCGGCACGGGCGCGCAAACCCGCACGTTCGATACATGGTCAGGCTCGCTCGGCGCGCTGTGGACCGTCACACCCGGTTGGAAAGTGGGCGTGAACCTTTCCCGGTCAGCGCGCGCACCTGCTCTGGATGAACTGTTTGCCGGTGGCCCGCATGGCGGCACGCAGGCCTTTGAAATCGGCGATCCTGACTTGCGCCCCGAACGCAGCACGGGCGCGGAACTGACGCTGCGCCACAGGGGCGGCATTGCTGACTTCACATTGAGCGCGTTCTATTCCCGTTTCACCGGGTTTATCTATCTTGCTCCCACAGGGGAAATAGAGGACGACTTGCCTGTCTATGCCTATGGCCAGGCCAGGGCGCGCCATTACGGCTTCGAGGCTGAAATAGAAACAGCGCCCATCAAGGCGATTGGCGTTGATTGGCGTATTTCTGCGCAAGCCGACGCCGTGCGCGCCACGATCAGCGGATATGGCCCTGCCCCGCAGATCCCGCCGCTGCGGATGGTGGGAACCTTGCGTGGATCATCAGGCCAGTTTGATGGCCATATCGGTATCGAACACGCGATAAAGCAGGACCGCACTGCCGCACATGAAACTGCAACCCCTGCCTATACGCTGGTCAACGCAGGGCTGGAATGGCACCCGTTGGATGACCGCCCCGCAGTGACGCTCGCGCTGACAGCAGACAACATCTTCAATGTCGTCGCCCGGCGTCATGCCAGCCTGCTGAAAGACTATGCCCCCCTGTCCGGGCGTGATATTCGCATAACATTGCGCTTGGCATTGTAGGCGCCCCTTGCAGGCAAGCGCGCGGGGCGGCATAGGCGGCACAAAATGAGTCCCTCCGCCGTCCGTTTGCCGGACGGTCAACCAGCAAGAGGCCCCCGCCCATGAAGGTCCGCGTATTTGTCAGCCTGAAGAACGGCGTTCTCGATCCGCAAGGCCGTGCAATCCATCACGCACTGGAAGGCCTCGGCTTTTCGGGCGTCAACGATGTGCGCGCCGGTCGCCTGATAGAACTGGACGTAGCCGATGACACGTCGGACGCGGTGCTGGACGACATGTGCCGCAAGCTGCTGGCCAACATGGTGATCGAAAACTACCGGATCGAAAAACTGCCAGAAACACAAGGCGCTGCCCAATGAGC
>JAGREQ010000165.1 GCA_020446465.1 Novosphingobium sp.
AAGATAATGCGTAATATGTGACGCGCGGTGGTCCGCGTTTTCGGGCGCGCGATCAGTCAACCCGCGAACGGGAATTGTCATCCAGCTGTGCGGATCGCAGATGCGCAAGTGCGCCTTTCCCCATTGCACTACTTCAGAAAGCGTTTCCTGATGTGTGAAAGGAACGTGCCAGGTTTCGTTGAAGGCATCGACAACAACTTTCCAGTTGGCGTCCAGCGTGAGATCGAAGCGATAACGTACGTCGAATTTGTCCAGTGCGAACCAATCGAGTTCGTCGGCAATGTCCCCCAGAAAGGTGCGCAAATCCGGCGTGTCTTCGGCGAAGCAAAGCCAGACAAATCCTCCAAATTCTTCCGACCGGACGGATGGCGTTCGCATACCTTCCAGCCGGGCCTGATCGAATTCCTTCTTGAGAGGCGCGAGCCGCAGCTTGCCGTCCAGATCATAGATGAAACCGTGCCATGGGCAGACGAAGCGTCCGCTTGAACACTTGCCGGATTCTTCGACAAGGCGCGCGCCCCTATGCTGGCAGACGTTATGCCATGCGGTTACGCCGCCTCCTTCCTTGCGTGCGATGACAACTGATTGTTGAAGTTCTTCCCAGACCACGAAATCACCTGGCTGTGCAATGTCGGCTGAAGGGCAGGCGCGCAGCCAGGATTTCAAGAAAACATTACGCAATTCGCGTTCGAACTGTGCAGGATCGGTGTAGAGTCGTGCATCGACGGCGCTCGGCGGAAGCGGGTATTGTTGCGTGTCGTCCAGAACGCTCATGGCGCAATCTCCCAATGAATTCGAATTGTACCGGAGGGAACTGTCCCTCGAATCCTATAGCATCCAGCGTACCTTGACCTGCGCTTGCTATTCTGACAAAAACAAACGATTGTTTTCTAGGGCCGGTGGAGAGGAAACGCAACCATGCAGACACATTTCATGGTTTGCCAGAGCGTATTGGGCTGCCATCCTGTCAAGTGTTACAATCCTGGAACGGGTGTCGGCTGATCATGACAAAACTTGCGCCTTCGTTTGCCGACTATGCGGACAATTATGCTAATATAGCGCTTGAACGTGACGACCAGGGTGTTCTCGTTATGCGTTTTCACACAAATGGCGGGCCTCTCATTTGGAGCGAGCAGTGTCACGCCGAACTGGGGCATTGTTTTGCCACTGTCGGTGCCGACCGGGAAAACAGAGTGATCGTGATGACCGGAACCGGCGACGACTGGTGCGCGGAAATCGATTTTGCCAGTTTCAAACTGAACAACCCGGCTGAATGGGATCATACTTTTTACGATGGGCGCAAGTTGCTGACCAATCTGCTTGCGATCGAAGTGCCCGTGATCAGCGCTATCAACGGTCCGGCCCGTATGCATCCTGAAATACCAGTGATGTCCGACATCGTTATTGCGTCTGAAGATGCATTATTCCAGGATGGTCCGCACTTCATCGCAGGCATTGTGCCAGGCGATGGTGCGCATGTCGTATGGACATATGTGCTTGGCCCCAATCGCGGACGTTACTTCCTGCTGATGGGGCAGGAACTCAGTGCTGCCGACGCGCTTGCTGCAGGTGTAATCGGCGAAGTCTTGCCAGCAAATCGCGTGTTTGACAGGGCGATGGAAATTGCGCGCGAGTTTGCAGGCAAGACGGATCTGGCTCTGCGCTATTCGCGCGTAATTTTAACGCACCGTTACAAGCGGCTGATGGATGAAGCACTTAGCCTTGGGTTGGGGCTTGAAGCGCTCGCAGCGAGCGATCTGATGCTGCGGACAAACGACAAGCTCTAGGCCACGCCGCCTGGCCAGCGTCGATCGCAGTGACTGTCTCTGCAAACCTTGTTTCTCGCAGTGTGCGTGCTGCCGGACTCATCCGGGAGGGCGGCCAGTCGTGACCATTGCCCGGCATTAGAGTGACAGGGCGTATTTTTCCACTACACTGTAGAATTTATATTGCACTGACATAAATTTTTGTACTTGGGTTGAGTGTGAAAGTGGTCCGTGCATTCGGTAGAAAAGCAATATAAAATAGTGATATAAAATAATAATTATGAATTGGAGTGTGGCTCCACTTTGCGCGCTGCTGGTATATGTCATGCGAAAATTATTCGCTCCCGCTGAAAAATTCCACGTTATCGTTGACGCCCGGTCTCGGGCCGTGGCATGAGAGTTTTCATACAAAGCAAAGTTGTCCTGCGGTCACCAGATTCGTGGGATGACAGGAATACGGGAGAGAAGATCAATGGATTTGGAGTCCCTGCGGATCACACCAGAAACGCCGGTGGGTTATGCGTTGCAACCGATCAAGAAGAAGGCTGCGATCCAGCTTATGGGCAGCCGGGTGTGGGGTCGTTTCAATCCCAATCACTGGGATCCCGCATATGCAGCTTCGACGGGCCTCGAAAACCCGATTCAGACAGGCGAGATGTCTTCTGCCTATATTTCAGAGATGTGTGTTAACCACTTTGGGGCCGCCATGTTCAAAAATGCGCGGATCGTTTGCAAATATATCGCGTCCACCCTCGCTGATGAAGTCATCGTGACGGGTGGGGTCATCACAGAAAAGACGCCCAAGGGAAAAGGCTTCCGGTTCAAGGCTGATGTCTGGGCTGAAAACGAAGCAGGTGAAAAGAAGACAGTCGGATGGGTTGAAGCGGATATAGGAGTCTGATCGATGAGCGCAGTAAAATCGGCTACTCTGGTTCCACAGTCGTCTGTGCAGAAAGCCCAAACCCGTGATTTCATTGAAGGTCTGGAGCAGGATTCCAAGCCATATTGGGATATGGTCGAGATCGGTGACGAACTTTCGCGCGAACTGCATATCACCCCTGAACTGGTGATCCTGTATCTTGATCCGGTTGAGGACTATAACCCCTGGTACGAAGGCTGGCGGATGAACACCTGGCATATCGAAGGGGAATCACCGTTCGGCGGAGCTATCGTTCCGCCGCTTCTGGTGTCTCATTTCGTTCTGTCAGTGCAGTTTGACCACACGAAGCCTTTTGCGATCGGATCGATTCATACATTCCATGATTCCGAAATGCTGGAGCCGATTCCAGTCGGTGCGACGGTGCGGATCACAACCAGGGCAATAGACAAGTTTGAAAAGCGCGGTCGTCGGTATGTTCGGCATTCTGTCGAAGTGGAAGACGTGGCAACGGGTACGCTTTATTTCCGCGAAACGCGCGATATTCTTTCACTGTGAGGCATGGTCGTGACAGGTGCTGAATTGTCCTTTGTGGTCGATGGCCTGGTGGAAGAGGGAGCGGACGGAACACATTTGCTGGGTTCGCGCTGCAATGGTTGCAACACACTCTATTTCCCGCAGATGGCTTCATGCCCGAACCCGGCCTGTCAGACAAAGGTGTTAAGGCCTGAAACACTGCCACGCGAGGGTACGCTCTACAGTTACACGATACAGCGTTATCAGCCGCCTGCGTTGTTTCGGATGCGTAACTGGAAGCCATACGTTCTTGGCCTTGTCGACATGGGCGAAGGCGTGCGGGTGATGGGCATGTTGGCAGGCGTTGAAGAAGACGAACTGGAAATCGGCATGTCCCTGCAGGTTGTTACAGAACCACTTTTCGATGATCCGGAGAGGGGCGCTGTGGCGACATACAAGTTTGCGCCAGTGGGAGTTGGATGATGCGGCCTGTCTATGCTCTTGGTGCCGGGGCGCATCCATGGGGCAAATGGCCCGACAAACCGCAAGTGCAACTTGCTGTCGAAGCCATGGGAGCGGCGCTGGGCGACGCCGGTATAGGCTGGCCACAGGTGGAAGGTCTCGTCGCTGCGTCTTCCCGCTTTGAAGGCGGCATGGGCTGGGGACTCCATGCAAATGAGGTGGTGCAAACTGTCGCCGAACAGGGCATTCCCTGCATCAATGTGGGCGGGGCCTGTGCCGCCGGTGCGATCGCCCTGCAAACAGCCTATTCGTTGATTGCCAGTGGCCAGTACGACGTTGTTGCTGCGCTGGGTGCTGAACGTATGCCCAAGGGTTTCATCCCCCGCCCGCCGGGAAGCAAGGACGACAGAACAGATAACGATTATCTGCGGTGGGTCGCCATGGGCGCAACCAACCCGGCCTATTGGGCGATAGAAGCACGGCGGCGTCAGCACGATCATGGGACCAGTGCGGCGACGCTGGCCAATGCTTCCGTACTGATGCGTCAGAACGCGAGCGGCAATCGTTACGCTCGCTATCGCGACCCTTTGACGGCTGACGACATTGCAGCTTCCCCGATGGTCGCTGATCCACTTCACCTTTTGCAGATATGCCCTGTCAGTGACGGTGCGGCGGCTGTAATTCTTGGCAGCGAGGATTTCGTGCAAAAGTCTGGCAAGGCGGCAGTGCGGGTTGCCGGCTGTGCCATCGGGTCAGGCCAATTTGGTGATCCAGCCCGACGTATCCCTACGATAGCCAGCACTGTGCGTGAGGGCGTCTCCCACACCAGTGAAGTGGTCGGTGCCGTCAGGCGCGCATTCGAAATGGCAGGTATCGGGCCAGAAGATGTCGACTTGTTGGAAATGGCGGATAACTCGGCGTGGCATATTCTTGCCTGGCCGGAACTGTTCGGTTTTTACGAAGCGGGAAAGGGAGACTGGATGCTGGACAACGGGCATCTGGCAATCGGCGGAAAACTTGCCGTCAATCCCAGTGGCGGCTTCCTTTCCTTCGGAGAAGCGACGACTGCCCAGGCATTGCTTCAGGTGGCCGAAGTTCTATGGCAGTTACGCGGGCAAGCTGAAGGCCACCAGGTTCAAAATGCCAAGGTGGGTATGACTGCTGTATTGGGGCTGGGTGCTAATGGCGGGTCCATCATCCTGTCGCGTTAATGTTTCCATAAATAGCGTGACAGGCGACATCAACGGGATGTTGGCCAGCACCGTGGGCGAAGGGTATTGATAATTTGAGTGAGGTTGCTCGGCTGATGGTACGCGGATATGGGGGCAGATCATATATACGCAACTTCTTCTGGTTGCTGCGGTCAGAGTAAAATCGTTACTGCCTATTTCGCGTCCGCGCCCACCACAGGAACAGTCATTGCAGCGGTCATCATTTCAAGCAGGGTCGCAAAAAGTGTCGGCTGGGGCTCCTTGCTGAGGCTATGTTGTTGATTTCCGCTGAGATTTGACCCGGGATTTTCATCGAGAAGTGACCCGGGTTGCGGGGGTATTTATTGCCCGCTGATTTCGGCTTTGGTCAAGAGTTGCGTTGTCTCCTTTTTCGGTTTGCCGTTTGCGGCGGAAGCCTTGAAGCGGAAGCTGTCGTTTCCGGT
>JAGREQ010000166.1 GCA_020446465.1 Novosphingobium sp.
GTTCGCGCGTGATTTCGGCGGCCAGCAGGCGTTCGCTGGCATCGGAGACCTGATCTTCGGGGTAATGCCACGGCCCGGTGGGCATCAGACTGGCAAGATGGGCCTTCAGTTCCGGTACGCCATCCCCGGTGAGCGCAGAGATAAAGAACACTTCACTGAAAGAGGCAATTGCGCTCAATTCCTGGGCGAGCGCCAGCAGCGGCTCTTTCTTGCTGATGTCGACCTTATTGAGCACCAGCAGTTTGCGCTCTGGCCGTTGCGCGAGCACTTCGAGCAAGGGCATCAGTTCATGACGCCGCTGTTTGACGGGGTCGACCACCAGAAGCACGGCGTCGGCCTCCTGCGCACCTTCCCATGCCGCGTTGACCATAGCCCGGTCCAACCGCCGCTTTGGCGCAAAAATGCCGGGCGTATCGACCAGGATCATCTGCGTTTCGTCGGCCAGTGCAATGCCCAACAGGCGTGCCCGCGTGGTCTGGGCCTTGGCGCTGGTAATGGCCACTTTCTGCCCGACAAGCTGGTTCACCAGCGTTGATTTGCCAGCGTTGGGCGCGCCGATAATGGCAACGACGCCGCAACGCGATGATATATTTGGGGTATCAGGCGTTTTGTTCACCCGTATGTCTCCATGAACTTTTCGGCAGCCAGCTTTTCGGCTTCCTGTTTACTGCTGGCAATGGCCTGTGCTTCGCCAACGCCCTTTATCGAAACGCGAACCGTAAAACGTGCGGCATGATCCGGCCCGCTGCGGTCAATCAGCGTGTATTCGGGCATCTTGCGTCGATTGCCAGCAGCCCATTCCTGCAATGCGCTTTTGGGATGTTTGCGGCGACCGGCGCGGCCAGAAACGGCATCGGCCCAGATTTCGCGGACAAGGGCGCGCGTGGGTTCAAGCCCGCGAGTCAGGAAACTTGCCCCCAGCAAGGCTTCCATCACATCGCCAAGGATATTGTCGCTGTCCGCTCCGCCATCGTCGCGGGCCTGCTTGCCCAGCCGGATATGCGGACCAAGGTCGATGGCGCGCGCCACCTTCGCGCAGGTTTCCCGGCTGACGAGCGCGTTCAGCCGCTGGGCGAGCGCCCCCTCGTCGCTTTGAGTCAGTTCGTAAAGCCATTCCGCGACGATGAGGCCAAGGACGCGATCCCCCAGAAACTCCAGCCTTTCATAATCGCGAGCATTGCCAAAGCTGCCGTGCGTCAATGCCTCCAGCCAGAGCGCAGTGTCGTTATCCGCAGGCGCAATCCCCAGTTTACCCAGAAAGGCGCGGGCATCGTCATTGATCTGTAGCCTTTTATCTGCCCCGCTTGTCAAAAAGTGCCCCCGATCCGGTCAAATCGTGCGGCAGTGAACCATGTCCATGGCAGGAAATAGTTGGCTGAACCGTCGGTTGACCACATGACTATGGAGGCCTTGCCGACAAGGTTATCCTGCGGGACAAGGCCCACACCGCGCCCTTCGCGGGCCGGAAAGCGGCTGTCTTCGGAATTGTCGCGGTTGTCGCCCATCAGGAAAAGGCGACCTTCGGGCACGATCACCGGCTGGGTATTGTCTTGCGGAGTAAGGCCAAAATCCAGCACTTCGTATTTTCTGCCGCCGGGCAGCGTTTCACGGAAACGCGGATAGTGGCAGCTTTCGGTGCCGTCCTCGTCACGCACGGCAAATACCGCATCGGCACATTCGGTGTTGGGCGAAACCGGGATGACCGCATCGGCAATGCGCTCTTTGGGGATAGCCTTGCCATTGAGGTGCACCACGCCATCAATCACTTGCACAGTGTCGCCCGGCAGGCCGATAACCCGTTTAATATAGTCGATGTCATTGCCGGGCGGGGCCTTGAAGATCACCACATCGCCCCGTTCGGGCTGGCTGGCGAAGATACGTCCCGGAATCAGCGGCGCGCTGAACGGCATCGAGTATTTCGAATAGCCATAGGACCATTTCGAGGCGAGCAGGTAATCCCCGTCCATCAGGCGCGGCAGCATGGATTCGCTGGGGATATTGAATGGCGAGAAAATGAAGCTGCGAAAAATCGCAACGATCACAACCAGTTTGATGAGGAAAACCCAAAAGCTTTCCTCTTCCTTTTCGGTTGTTTTCGGCGCGGATTCGCGGGAGTCCGCCGCATTGCTGGCAGAAGATGTCATCTCATCAGTCATGGCCATGTCCATGTTGGCAGGGGCCTGTCACGTCAAGTGAACATTGCATGTGTTCTTGACATGGGGACGGCGCTACCCAACGTGATCCAACGTGAAAGACCAGATTGCCTGATTTCCTTCGGGCAGATTTCCCACCCGTGAAAGGAACAGGCATGAACGACGCGGCCAAGGAAGCATGGAGCCATCTGGGACTGCATCCCGAGCCTGATCTTGTCTCCCTGTTTGCCGACGATCCGCAAAGGCTTGCACTGCTTTCCACCCGGTTCGACTTGCCACAGGGCGGGGGAATCCAGTTCGACTGGTCGAAAACGCACCTTACCCGCGATCTGATCAAGGACTTCGAAACGCTGGCCGGTGCGATGGGTTTTGCAGATGCACGCAATGCCCTGTTTGCGGGGGAAGTCGTGAACCCGACGGAACATCGCGCCGCTGAACATACTGCCCAGCGTGGGGTGGGTAGCGAAGCAAGCGTGGAGGAAGCCCAGGCCCTGCATCAGCGCATGAAGCTGCTGGTGGAAGCTATCCACGAAGGCGCGCTGGGTGAAGTCAGACACCTTATCCATGTCGGCATTGGTGGCTCTGCGTTAGGGCCTGCGATGGCAGTTGATGCACTGGCGCGGGATCTGGCGCTGGTAGATGTCCATGTTGTGTCCAACATTGACGGCTGCGCGCTGGAAGAAGCATTCAAGGCTTGCGATCCGCAGACAACATTGCTGGCTGTCGCATCCAAGACCTTCGCGACCATTGAAACGATGACGAACGCCGAATCCGTCCTCAAATGGTTGGGCGAGAATGGCATCTCAGACCCCGGCGGGCGGGTGATTGCGCTGACGGCATCGCCGGAAAAGGCTGTGGAGTGGGGCGTTGATGAAACCCGCGTCCTGCCGTTTCCCGAAACGGTTGGCGGGCGCTATTCGCTGTGGTCCTCTATCGGCTTTCCGCTGGCGCTTGCGACCGGGTGGGACGATTTCGCGCAAATGCTGGAAGGGGCAGCCGCGATGGACCGCCATTTCCTTGATACCGATGGGGCCGCCAACCTTTGCCTGCGCGCTGCTTTTGCAGACCAGTATTATTCCCGGCTGCGCGGGTGCCAGACACGCGCCGTCTTCGCCTATGACGAACGGCTGCGATTGTTGCCCGATTACCTGCAACAGCTGGAAATGGAATCGAACGGCAAGCGCGTGACCGCTGATGGGGAGCCTGTCAGCGGGCCGACTGCACCCATTACCTGGGGCGGGGTGGGTACGGACGCGCAACATGCGGTGTTCCAGTTGCTTCATCAGGGGACGAACCTTGTCCCGGTGGATTTCATCGGCTCGATTGCGCCGGGTGATGATCTGGACCCCGCGCACCATCGGATTTTGCTGATGAACTGCTTTGCGCAAGGCGCGGCACTGATGGCCGGGCGCAAGAGCGATGACCCGGCGCGCAGCTACCCCGGTGACAGGCCATCGGCCACAATCCTGTGCGACGATCTGGATGCGAGCAGCATTGGCGCGCTCATAGCCTTTCACGAACACCGCACCTTTGCCAATGCGGTCTTGATGGGGATCAATCCGTTCGATCAATTCGGCGTGGAACTGGGCAAGGAAATCGCGAGGAAGATCGAAATGGGCCAGGAGACTTTTGATCCCAGCACAACTTCGCTGCTGGATGCAGCAGGAATGGGGAACGCATGAGCGATTACGATTACGACCTGTTTGTTATTGGCGCAGGTTCCGGTGGGGTGCGGGCGAGCCGTGTTGCTGCAGCGCACGGCGCGAAAGTGGCAGTGGCCGAAGAACATCGCGTTGGCGGCACCTGCGTCATTCGCGGCTGCGTGCCCAAGAAGATGCTCTATTACGGCTCCCACTTTGCTGAAGATCTCGAAGATGCAGCCAACTATGGCTGGACGATCGAAGGCCGCAGTTTCGATTGGGTCAAGCTGCGTGATCACGTTCTGGCCGATGTTGACCGGTTGAATGGCCTTTATACCAAGACGCTGGAAAACCACGGCGTTGAACGCATACTGGAGCGTGCGACCATTACCGGACCGCACGGCGTCAGACTTGCATCCGGGCGGGAAGTGACTGCCCGCTATATCCTGATTGCGGTGGGTTCATGGCCCGCCATGCCGGTTGTGCCGGGGATTGAACACTGCGTCACCTCGAACGAGATGTTCCATCTTGATGCCGTTCCGCAGCGGCTGGCGGTTATCGGTGGCGGCTACATCGCGATGGAGTTTGCCGGGATTTTCAATGCGCTGGGCAGCGACGTGACCCTGCTTAACCGCAGCGAGACGCTGCTGCGCGGTTATGACCGTTCGATTGTCGATCGGCTTACCCAGATCAGCATGGCGCGCGGATTGAATATCAAGCTCAATGCGCCGTTTACAAAGGTCGAAAAAGCCGAAGATGGCTCCTTTCTGGTCCATTGCGGTAAAGGGGCGCCTGTTGCAGCCGACGTTGTGCTGGTCGCCACCGGGCGCGCACCCAAGACAGCCGGGTTGGGGCTTGAAAATGCAGGGATCGTGCCTGGCAAGGGTGGGGCGGTTCCGGTTGACGCACACGGGCAGACCAGTTGCGAAAGCATCTATGCAGTGGGCGACGTGACAGACCGCGTGCAACTGACTCCGGTGGCTATCCGTGAAGGCCAGGCCTTTGCCGATACCGTATTTGGCAACAAGCCCACCATTGTCGATTACGATGCGATCCCCAGCGCCGTGTTTTCCCACCCGCCGCTTGCCAGTGTCGGCCTGTCCGAAGGCGAGGCACGAAACCTCTATGGCAAGGTGCGGGTCTATTCATCCGACTTCAGGCCGATGAAGAACACCTTTGCAGAACGCGCCGAGCGTGGACTTTACAAGATGGTGGTGGATGACGCGACGGACAAGGTTCTGGGACTGCACCTGATCGGCCCGGAAGCCCCCGAAGTGTTGCAGGCCGCTGCCATTGCCGTGAAGGCCGGGCTGACAAAGGCGGATTTCGATGCAACGGTGGCGCTCCATCCATCCATGGCGGAAGAACTGGTGCTGCTGAAATGACCGCAATCGCGCGCTTTAGCGATGCAGAGCGGGCCGTTCTGCTGGCAGTAAAGGGCGTCGGCCCAACCGTTGTCAGCCGGTTTGAACAGT
>JAGREQ010000167.1 GCA_020446465.1 Novosphingobium sp.
TTCGCGCGCGCGCTGTCCGGTAATCGCAAGGCAGATAAGTCCGCGTGCATGGCGGGCCATCTGATTGATCCGTTCCGGCGTTGCAAACTGTGCGGGAACAATAATGTCCCCTTCATTTTCACGGTCATCCGCATCGACGAGTATAAACGGCTGCCCGTTCTGGGCATCCATTATGATATCTTCGATTGCCGATATTTCGCTTGCCATCCCAACCCTTCCAATCATGCCCGCCCTTGTTCGCGTGGCGGCAAACCGGCTGTATGGTCACGGACATAACCCACTGTGTCGACTGCGATGTCGAATGCCGGCTTGCTATAGCTGTAACAGGCACCTTCACGCTGCGGTTCGTTTCGGGCCGCAATCGGATGAACTCCATCAACAATGTATTGTCGGCCATGCGAAATAAAGGCAATCATTTGCGCCATCTGCCAGATATCACGCGCAAAGCCGGTAAAGCGTTTATCAGCCCACCGGCCAAAACCACCGAAAAGCGATTGCCCTGAAAATTCCGCAGGGGAGACAATCACGTCATTCCGAAGCTCGACAACCATTGGATCAGATCCTTGGGCATGTGCAATCAAGGTCTGTCGTTCCTCTTCGTCCTTGTCAGAAATGGATAGTTCGACACATTCGTCTTTCACATCGCGGTGAATCGCCGACACGCCCAATGTCGCCATATCGATAAGGTGCGTGCAGTGTGCACCACGTGAAAACCGGCCTGCAATCGCTGCTCGCCCTTCCGCGATCAAGCATCCGACAAACTGCTGCAACAGCGCAACAGCGCCAGGACAGGTTGTCTTGGGAAAGCGTCGCATTTCACCAGAGATTGCGGTTACCGAATGGCCATCATGTTCGATTTCGACAACCATGTCATGAAAGTCATCGAACAAGGATACCGTCATCCGCAACCGATCAGCCGTGAAGCATATACGTCTGCGGCATACACCCGTTCCATAAGCCGGATTGGGTGGATAGCTCGTCAGTCGCTCGCTCGTCGCGGGCTTGCCCATTCCTTTAACGCCCGCTCCATACCGGCTTGCGTCCTTCGGCAGCGGCTGCATCGCGCTCCTTTACGTCCTCGCTTTCTGCGTATTGCTCGATTTCCTCGAAACGCGTCATCAAGGCGACGTCCAGCGGATAACCGAGCCGGCCATTAACGGCGGCCTTGGCTGCCTGGTTGGCGCGCGGTGCAGCCTTGTTGATCCTGGCTACCCAGTTCGCCGCTGCTTCAGCAAGATTTTCCAGAGGCACAACTTCGTTTGCCAGGCCGTGCTGCGCCGCAGTTGCCGCGTCGATCCGCTCCCCCGTCAGGATCATCGCCATAGCGATGTGGTATGGTAGCTGGCGCACTGCACGGTGCACAACTCCACATTCACCAATGATGCCATGCCGCGTCTCAGGCAGACCGAACTGCGCGTTGTCGGCAGCAACGATAATGTCCGCACACATGGCGAGTTCGAACCCGCCCCCGACGCAAAAGCCCTGCACGGCTGCCACCATCGGCTTTTTAAGCGTCACCATTGGCCCGCCGATGCCAGTCAACCCGCCAGCCAAAGCCATACGAGTCTTGCGTTCCGGGCCTTCTGAAACATCCGCTCCGATGCAAAATGCTCTCTCACCTTCGGCAGACAGGATAACAGACCATATATCCGGGTCTTCATTGATCGTTGTCCAGGCATCGAACAGGAGATTGTCCATCCCCCCGGTAATGGCGTTCATGCCTTCAGGTCGGTTCAGCCGCACATGCGCAATGTGATTTGCCACGCTGAATTCAACGTCAGCCATCTGTTCAGTCCTTCTTGAAGCGATTAAATATCTGGGTGGAGCTTTCGCCCCGATAAGACTTGACGACGTCCATCAATCCCTCGTCCGCGATACGCTGGCGCATAGCCAGCACCGCCGGTTCGAGGTGGAGAATAGCATCGCTTTCGGAAATTGCATTGACTGCCGAGAGGAAGCCCTGCGCTTCCATCGCGCGGTTGATCGAATGCTTCTTGATCGCGAGCACCGATGGCGGGATCATCGCCATGCGTCCAGCCAATGCTTCGACACAGGCGACCAACGCATTCGCAGGCACGGCTGCATTGGCCCAGCCCCATTCAACGGCTGTCTCTCCATCGACCCAGTTACCCGGCAAGAATGCCAGTTCCTTCGCCCGGCGTGCACCAACATGATGCGCCCAAGCCGGAGCAACATAACCTCCGCCCAGCGGAATACCTGGCTCACCAATGCGTGCGTCCTGTGTGACAATGACCATGTCTGCAAAACATGGCATTTGCGCTGATATACCCATGCAAAAGCCGTGAATTGCCAGAATAACAGGCTTGGGATGGCGCCACATCGCGAGCCAGCGATCAAGGTTGCGGCGCAAGCGGGCAACGTCATCCACCGGTGTTGCGTCAGCGTTGTATTCGGAGAGGTCAGCTCCGGCGCTGAAACCTTTACCTTCCCCCCTGACGCCCACGACTGGTGCACCTTCGGTTTCCAGCCGTGCAAGCGCGTCTGAAAACGCCTCCAGCAAGGCTCCATTGAAAGCGTTTGCGGCAGTGGGCCGATCAAGCACGATCCAGGAGAGTGTCTCGCCGTGTTCAATTCTGAGAGGGGCAGTTGCGGTCATCGGCAGGCTTTCAGGGGTTGCGCCCGATCTCGTTGCCGGCCTTGACGTGATAGTCTGTCGTCATCGTTGTTTTCAGAACGCGCTTCTTGAATTTCCACTGCCCGTTATCTTTTACCAGCGTATCGAAATACTGGCCGTAGAGTATGCCATCGGGGCGGTCCTTTGTGTAGCGGTGGATAGCAACCAGAATTGTGCGCGTATTCACCTCGGTCGGCGATACCCAGTCGATAACGGGCCGCGAGTTATGATGGCTGGTGCCGCGGAAAAACGAACCGATCCCGTCCAGCGTCTTTTTATAGGCGTCCTTGCCCTTTGCGCCAAAATTGGGCGCATAATCGACCTCGCAGTCATCGACGAACAGGTCAGCCATCTGCTCTGGCATGTTCATGTCGAGATAATAGGCATAGTCCGCCATGACCCGCTCGATTGCGCGTTCTTCAAGCAGTTGTTGCAGGGCTTCCTCGTTGCTCACTTGATATCCTTTCAGTCGAATGTGTTTGAATTGCGTTGCATTGCGATCACCTGTCCGGGCGGGCACAATCGCTGCGTAAGGGATCTGCACCAGGCCAGCGCACATTGAATGGTCGAGTCAGAGAGTGCTCAACCTCAGACCACGGCGCAATATGCACCGCCTTCATATCGCGCGAAGTGATCTGCCAGCCCCCCTCCTCACAGCGATATGTATCGAGATAGCGGACCGCGCCAAAATAGGTCTTGTCTCCCAGCCCAAGTTCCAGGTGGGCGGCCACTGTGCCATTCGCTTTCCCGTTGCCGGTGAATTCTATCTGCACATAATGAGGCGTATGCACAGTCTGCCCCATGTGAGCGCGAGCTTCTTTCAGAAAGGCAATTATCGCCTCGCGCGTATGATCCCCTGAAAACCCTGATGCGACAAATGCTGCATCCGCAGTGAAGCACTTTGCAACCGCCTCGTAATCGTCAAGATCAATCGCACAAAAATAAGCCGCAACCAGATCCTGTATGGCGGCACGATCTTCCAGACGGCTAATGCGCTGTTCCAAGTTGGTCAAAAATCACTCTCCTGCCAAGACTATGGCGCTCCGGCCAGAAGTGGTCAACACTTAAGTTGACTGCGTTCGGATATTGTTTAAACCGAGGGGTATGGAGTCAGTCATACTGCAAGCATTGCGGGAATATGTCGCCGAACAAGCACAAAGCCTGCCAGACGGCGAAGGGCTAGACCCATTCGCCAAGTCCCTCATCGAACTTGCCCTCGCATCGTCAGCGACCGCGCTCGATTACGACGCAATGCAAGCCTGTATGGCCCGGGCATTTACCAATGGCGCATCGCTGGACAATGTTGAAGAAATCATCGCGCTCGTCTCTGGTCTTGGTGTCCACTCACTGATGGCAAGCCAGGCAACCTTGCTGAAGATCGCTGCTGCACAAGGCCTCATCGACGCGACTGCCCCCCTTACCGCCGAACAACAGATGCTGTGGGACAAACACGTTGGCGACGATCCTTTCTGGATCGGTTTTGAACGCGAGAATCCGGGATTTCTGGATTCCATGCTGCGCATTTCTCCAATCCAGTTTACGGCATTCTTTGATTACTGCGCGATACCATGGAAAATCGGTTCGGTACGCGCACTGACAAAAGAACTGGCCGCGCTGGCCTGCGATATGGCGCCGACCCATGCATTCGGCCCCGGCTTGCGAGTGCATTTACGCAACGCCATCGGTCTGGGAGCGAACCGCCGTCAGATAACGGATTTGCTGGAGCTTGTCACTGAAGCCCCAGACCACCGCGGAATCGTCTGAAAATTGCGCTATTCTGGCACAGGCCACGACCATATAAATTAGCGATTTTGCCCCCTATAGCTTTTCGTGAAAAAGTTGAACCGGAAGAAACCCTATAGGCTTTTGATTTGTCGCATTTCCTAGGCGGCGTGGACAAATTTGATCCAGTTCTGGCGGTGGCGAGATGGACCATGCCGAGGAAGCTGCTGGCAAGTTGGTCGTAACGGGTGGCGATGGCGCGGTTGATCTTGAGATGGCCGAACATGCGCTCGATGCGGTTGCGCTGCTTGTAGAGCGCCCGATCATGCTCGATTTTCACGCGGCGGTTTGACCGGCCAGGAATGACGACCTTGATATTCCGTTCGGCAAGGTCGGTTCGGATTGCGTCGGCATCGTAGCCCTTGTCGGCGAGCAAAGCGTCAGGTGCGCGCTCGGGTAGGTCGATCAGAGCCTCATAAGCTTTACAATCTGCGGCCTCGCCGACCGTCAGATGGAAGGCGAGCGGTCGTCCGAGGGCATCAGCCAGGCAGTGGTTTACTGGTGAACCCGCCCCGCGAGCGGCCAAGAGCGCGTCGATGAGTCCCCCTTTTCCGCCCGCTGCCGAGACGTGGGCGCGAACGGTAGTGCTGTCTATGCTGTAGTGCCCGCTGTCCGCCATGACCTCCGCCAGCGTCACGGCCACTGTCTCCCAGACTCCGGCCTCGCTCCAACGTCGGAATCGCCGATAGATGGTGTTCCAGCTGCCATATTTGGGCGGCACGTCGCGCCAGGGAGCACCGCAGCGGAGTCGCCACAGGATGCCATTGATGATTGAGCGGTTCTGCTCGGGCGGCCTGCCTCGACCACGGTTTTCAGG
>JAGREQ010000168.1 GCA_020446465.1 Novosphingobium sp.
CACTCACCCGACCGTGACATGATAGTACTCGCGAGAAGCTTGCCGGAAGCAGTATCCCAAATCGCCATCGTGCCATTTCGGCTGCCAACGACCAGACGTGTGCTGTCTTCGCTGAACGATGCCGACCCCGAACTGCCGAGGCCTCCAAGCAACCGATGAAGCAGTTCACCCGTATCCATGCGCCGGATTTCGACACTGTTCTCCGAGCCGGCTACTGTAGCAAGCAATGACCCATCCGGGGAAATCGCAGCTGATTCCACGTACCAATCAGTGTGCGCGGCGCGCCAAAGCTCGCGTCCACTCCCAGTATTGAAAACATGGATGTTCGCCTGTTTGTTGTTTCCGATCGTGACAAGGCGACCTCCATCGGGAGAGAATGCGAACATGTTCGAACCGCTATTGTTGTCGTTGAAGTTCTTGATCGGTCTGTTCGAACCGACCCTGACAAGCTTGATGTTGGACCAGAATTTAGAACCCTTTTGGTCGCCGGATAATATCCCCAAAGTCTCGCCGTCGGGAGCGAACCGAAGCGCGAAGATCCCGTATTTTGCATTCTCCTTCACAGTGCTGACGAGTTTCCTGGTCGCCGTTTCCCAGATGTTCACCGCGTTGCAGTTATATGACTGCTTCTGTGGGCAACTCGCTCTGGCGACGTAGCGGGCGTCGGGAGACAGCGCATAGCGACTGCCGTTGTCGCCTTGAGGTGGAGAATCGACCACGCTGGCATAAGCCTCCCCTGCGTCCAGATCGTAGAGATCCAGCGTTCTCGCCTTGCCGACCACGAGTAGTATTCTACGCCCATCAGCATCGTGCGCGATAAAATCCATAAAGCTGTAGAATTCCTGCTCTCTGCTGGAGATGCGCTGTCCCGAGCGAAGGTCCCAAATCGAGTAGAGCACAGAAGAAGTACCTGTGCTCATGGACATAATTTTGTCTTCCGGTAGCGTAATCGCGTTAACCATCGAAACCTCTTCGCCAAGACTGTGCTGGATTTCGGTCGTGGACAGGTCCCAGATCAGTGCGTTGAAGAGTCCGGCAGACACAAAATACCTACCGTCTGGAGACATGGCGACCACGCTGACCCCGCCGGATACATCCTTTGAGTTCTTCGCCCGACCGTTTGCGCCATCCAGAATATTGACCCTGCCACCATAATCTGACGAGATAACCAGGTCGCCCGCAGGTGAGAAGACGGCGCTCCGCACGTCCTTGTCATGGCCAGTGAAAGACCAGACTCGCTTGCCTGATGCCGCGTCCCATACAGAAACGGTCTTGTCCTTGCTGGCGCTCAGCAGTCGGGCCCCGTCCGCTGAATAGGACAGGCTGTCTATGTCACCCTTGTGCGCCTGGAAGGCGAGGAGCCTGCGGCCGGAAGCGAGGTCGTAAATTTCGATTTCGGCGGCGTTGCCGCCCACTGGTGGTCTGCGGGCGACGGCTACACGCAGTTCGTCCGGAGAAACGGCAAGTCTTGAGATCAACCGGGTGTTCGAGGACTTGTTCGATGAGTGAAAAGAACTGAGCTGCTCGCCTGTCTCGATCGAAATGCGCCTTATCCCGAACCCGACCCCAATCAGGTCGTCCATCAGGATCGAACCGTCCCTGAGCGCAACAATATCGCTAACCGTAAAACCCTCTCTTGCCCAAGGTATGGTTCGAACCAGTTCACCAGAAAAAGGGTCCCAGACCTTGATGGCCTTGTCGTCGCCGGCAGTCACGATCTTGCGGCCGTCCGGTGTCAATGTCATGCGGTAGAAAGTGGCGTTTTGGCCGGAAATCGTTCGCAATAGGCGACCTGTTGCCACTTCCCATATCTTGATGGACCTGTCGTCGCCTCCCGTCGCAATCCACTTGCTGTCGGGCGAAACCATGATGAACTGGACAGAGCCCGAATGTCCGCTGCTCGCCGAAACATTCGCCCGGCCATGAGCAGGCTGCCAGCCAAGCCCAATCAGCAGCAGTAAGAAGAAAACAACCTCGCCAACCCGGAATCCAATGAAACTGACCACCATCGCCCCTCTACCTCCTTAGCCAACAAAGGATAATTATCCTGCCGCGGAGCGGTTGCAAGCAATTGCTGACAGCAGCGCGACTTATTGTTGTCGAACCATACCCGCCTCTTTCTTACCTGCGCGCAATTTTTCTCGTTTGTGAAGGTCAGGAGATTCAGTAAAAATAACGTAACGATCCTCATTTCGATAGCTTTATTCAGGAATTCATAAAAAATATTAGGATTGTAATTTGCCAATACAGATTTTTTTATGATATTATTGTTTTATTTATAAAATAAAATCCTAGATTATTTGGTGCCTTGACGTTTATTATTTTGAAGAAAAATACAGTAGGGAAAGCCAAATCCACCAAGGAATTCGAATAAAATTAAGTGACGTGTTTTCTTAAATATATTGATATATTTGATCGATTTTTAGTAATAACTGAACGCGTATTCCAAGTAACAAATTGCCAAATTTGTACTATAATAAAGTTGATTAATTATTGGTGTCCAATCTGGTACGATCAAGGGCAAACCGGGTGGATTTGTCCACTACAATTAGAGTTGAACCAATACGCACTTGGCCACATCATTCGAAGATTGGCAAACCTGTCTCAAGGGCTTCGTAAGCGGTCACATGACCCTTTGATCCGAAAAGGAAAGTTGTGCAAATGATCCTAACCAGACAACTTTGCTGGAGTGCCGTCCCGGTCTGCGTGCTTTTCATCCTGATAGTTGTGTTAACAATTTTTGCGGTGGTCTTGCCGGAAGGCGCTGCCCTTGCTGCATTTGCCACGGTCAGTGCTAACTCCAATGTCAACGCACGATCGGGGCCCGGAACCACATTCGGCATCGTCACCCAACTTTCACCGGGAGATACAGTCGAAGAGATCGAGCGCCAGGGCGATTGGAGCCATATTAGGCTGTCGAATGGAGGTGATGGATGGGTTAACAATGCCTATCTCAACTCGGCCAGCATCGCTGGCGCCAAATTGTCAGATAGCACGAGCCACCGTAACGCCAAAGCTATACGTAACTCGCTGAATATCAGTGTTTTTCCGCAACTTGGCCATTCACACTATGTCAGTTCCATCGCATTCAGTTCAGATGGGCGGCTTATCGTTTCCGGTGACTCGGATGGAAACGTTATCGTCTGGAACGAAAAAACAGCGAAGCAGTTGCGAACATTCAAGAACTCGGCGAAATCAATAACAGCCCTTGCGTTCAGTCCGGATGGACGCCGGGTAGCAGTAGGATCGGACGATAGCTCTGCCAGAGTATGGGATATCTCTACGGGCACTTTGATTGTCACGTTTGAAGGCCATTCCTGGCCGATCGAGGCGATAAACTTTACGCCGGATGGACGCGATGTGCTGACGACAGCGTTGGATGCAATCCGCCTTTGGGATGCCGTCAGCGGCGCTGAAATACGCAATTATGGGTCTGGCACAAATGCGAAATCGTCTGCGCTTCGGCCCGACGGGTGGCAATTTGTTACTGGGGATTCTGATAATACCATCAAAGTTTGGAGCATCAATTCGGGACAACCCCTCCGTGTTCTCGACCATGGGCTTAAGGGGGATACCTCGGCACTGGCGTTCGGCCCCGGGGGGGATGTACTAGCCACCGCAGTGGAAGCCAATTCGATTAAACTCTGGAACTTGGCTCTGGGGAAACAAAAGCTCGACATCGCAACCGACTACAAGGCGCCACAAGTGCTCGCATTTAGTCCAGATGGCGGAAGAATACTTGCAGGCTTCAGCGATGGCAGCGTCGCGCAGTGGGAAACCAGCACGGGCAAGCTCGTCCACAGTGACGAAGGAACTGGCGGCCACGTACCGTCGCTGACCTTTAGCGCGGACCGCAAACTGGTTGCATATAGCAATTCGGACAATCGCGTGGTCATTGCACAGGTATCGGATGGCACAGTGGTTCGTGAACTTAAGGCCAATACAACCGGTGTGATATCGCTTGCAACCAGCACTGCCCGAGACTTTGTTCTGGCGGCCATCGGGTTAGCCGGCGCCACGAAATGGGACTTGAGTAACGGCAAGTTGCTGCAGAGTTTCAAGAAGCCAGATATGCTCGATATGGGAAATTCGAACGATGTTGAACGAGTTGCCATCAGCGCGGATAAAGGTGTTATCCTGACCGGATCGTCATATGGCGACATCGATCTGTGGAACATGGCGGACGGTGAATTAGTCAAGTCGCTGGAAGTCGGCGACTTGGGGGTTACTTCGGCAGTATTTACTACAGATGGCAAACACGCACTAGTGACTACCGCAGACGATACGCATTCGGCGAGTGTCTGGGATCTGGAATCCGGGAAAAGGCTTGGCACGACAGAGGGTTATTACGGTCACACGGAAACTGTAAATACGGCTGCGTACAGTCCGAGCGAGCGTTCTTTTGCGACTGGATCCGACGATGGCACCGTCCGGATTTGGGATGCTAAGACCAGCAAATATTTGACAGAGCTCAATCTTAATTCGGGTGGAGTGGAAGCGATTTCCTATAGTCCCGATGGCCATCTGCTGCTCGCGGGAATGCAAGACGGAACGATACAACTTTGGAACTTGATCAAACGTAAAGAATTGCGTCGGATCGAAGGTCATTCAGAAGCAGTAAATGCCGTCGCTTTCAGTGTAGACGGACTTTTCGTGCTGAGCGCGTCAAACGACAAATCAGCGCGTATCTGGGAAATCTCGACGGGCAAGGAGGTTATGCGATTTGAAGGACATTTCGGTGCGGTAAATTCGGCCGCATTCGGTACAGATGACGAGACCGTAGTAACGGGGTCCTCGGATGGCACGACTCGCGTCTGGCGGACGTCCGACGGCAAGGAGCTAGCTTCCTTCGTTTCTTTTATAGATGACGAATGGGT
Source organism: Novosphingobium sp. (assembly GCA_020446465.1). GTDB lineage: Bacteria > Pseudomonadota > Alphaproteobacteria > Sphingomonadales > Sphingomonadaceae > JAWKXU01. The sequence goes on from JAGREQ010000168.1 coordinate 4,878, forward strand.
AGTTGTGACGCCTGAAGGTTTCTTCAACGCGTCGGCAGGCGGTACGAAGTATCTGAACGTGGTCAAGGGTCTGGACATCATCTCGATCGACCAGGTCTATGACGCGCTTTACCGTCCTGACCTGGTGAAGGAGGCGCTTGCCGGGGATCCGGATGGGAAGTTGAAGGCTGCTGCTGCGATGCTCGATCTTGAGAAGGTGATCGATTCGGGCTTCCCACCGCAGGTCAAGGTTGTCTCGCCAGTGGAGGCGGAACAGGGTGCTCCGGTGCCCGGCGTGGTGAAGGCGACTGGCGAGGCGGTGGAGGTCGAGATGGAACTATCCGACCATGGTGGCGGCTTCGG
>JAGREQ010000016.1 GCA_020446465.1 Novosphingobium sp.
GGATGATTTGCTGCGCGCGGTCGAAGCCACCCTGTTTGCTGCTGAAGAGCCGATGAGTGTTGAGGCAATTTCGACGCACCTTGGCGGAGCAGATGTGCGCGACGCGCTTGCCACGCTGGCTGCTCAATACAGTGAACGGGGCGTTCAACTGGTGGAGCGTGGGCGGCGCTGGCATTTCCAGACTGCGCCGGACCTTGCCCACTTGTTGCGGCGCGAAAAGGAGCATGTCCGCAACCTGTCCCGCGCGGCAACGGAAGTGCTGGCGATCATCGCGTATCAGGAACCGGTGAGCCGGGCCGAGATCGAATCCGTTCGCGGTGTGCAAACTGCCAAGGGCACGCTCGATGTGCTGATGGAAACGGGCTGGGTTCGTGTGGCGGGGCGGCGCGAAGTGCCGGGGCGTCCGCTGACTTATGCGACAACGGCGGAGTTTCTTGCCCATTTTGGCCTGAAATCGCGGCGCGATTTGCCGGGCATTGATGAGTTGCGCGCAGCTGGCTTGCTCGATCCGGTGGAGGATGCTCTTGCCGAGGCGATGGAAGGTGCCCAGGAATCTGTCGATTTTGATACTGATAACGGTGATCTGACAGGCGAATCAGGGGATGAACGCCCGCCCCAATCCGACGCAAGCGAAACAGCGTTCAAAGCGGACTGACTGGATAAGCCGGACAATCTGGGCTAATATACGCGCCATTCACTTCGGAGTTGCCAAAAATGAACGTCGGACCTTTCCAGTTGCTGATTATTGCGCTGGTCATTCTTATCCTTTTCGGACGTGGCCGTATTTCCGAAATGATGGGTGATTTTGGCCGTGGAATCAAAAGTTTCAAGCAGGGCATGAACGACCCTGACGATACTGCAAATACCCCGGCGCGGATCGAAAACCGACCCGCTGACGCCTCTGCCGAAACCAAGGCCACCGATAGTTCCAAGACGTCGTAAAGACCGCAATCGGCACCTGTCATGTTTGATATCGGCGCGTCCGAACTGCTGCTGATCGTGGTGGTGGCGATTGTCGTCATCGGCCCCAAGGACATGCCGCTCGCCATGCGGACTGCTGGCCGCTGGATTGGCCAGATCAGGCGCATGTCCTCCCACTTTCGCGCCGGGATCGATGCCATGGTGCGCGAAGCGGAACTGGAAGAGTCCGAACGCGAATGGCGGGAGCGTAACGCAAGGATCATGGCGGAGCATCCCGAGGGCGCGACAGGTGGCGAGCCGCAAGCCCAGATGGAGCCGTTGCCCGCACCTGCGCCGCCGTCCGATGCTGGCGCTTTGTCTGCCAGCGCCGAATCGCGAGGCTCCTCGACGCAGGGCCAGCCTGATGACGAGCCGCAACTGCCCCTGGGCGGCCCGCCGCCGCCGCCCTGATTGTCCGCCCCATGAAGTTTTCCATCCCCGACCTTGATGAGCGCGAAGCGCCCTTGCTCGATCACCTGATCGAACTGCGCGCCCGGCTTGTGCGCTCGGTCGTCGCGCTGGCGATCGCGTTTGCGGTGTGCCTCTATTTTGCCGAGGATATCTTCGGTTTTCTGGTCCGCCCGCTGGTTGCAGCCTTCCCGCCGGGTGAAGGGAAGCTGATCTATACCAAACTTTACGAAGCGTTTTTCGTGGAAATTAAGGTGGCGTTGTTTGCTGCCTTTTTTGTCAGCTTTCCGGTCATCGCCAACCAGATATGGGCCTTTGTCGCGCCCGGCCTTTATGCGCGCGAGAAAAAGGCGTTCCTGCCATTCCTGATTGCAACGCCGGTGCTGTTTCTGATGGGGGCATCGCTGGCTTATTTTGTAGTCATGCCCACCGCATTTCGCTGGTTTCTGGGGTTTGAAGGAACGCCGGGCGGGATCAAGCTGGAGGCGCTGCCGTCAACGGGCGATTACCTTGATCTTGTCATGCGTTTCATCCTCGCGTTCGGGATCAGCTTTCTCCTGCCGGTGCTGCTGATGCTGCTCAACCGGGCGGGGCTGGTCGGTCGTGATCAACTGGTGCGGGCGCGTCGCTATGTCGTGGTGGCGGTGTTTATCGTCGCGGCTGTCATCACGCCGCCAGACATCGTTTCGCAGCTTTTGCTGGCAGTACCGCTGCTGGCGCTGTTTGAAGGCTCTCTGGTGCTGATGTGGTTTGCCGAGCGCAAGGCAAAGCGCGAAGCCGCCGCCGCTGGTGAAAGCGCCGCGTCGAACAACACGGGCAGCTCCGAAGGCTGATCTTACCAGCCGGGCATGGCCTTTCCATATTGCTGGCGGGTTTCCAGCCCCTGTTCGTGGATCTTCTTCCCGCTGATCCATGTTTCGATGATTTGCGTTGCTGCCAGTTCCGGCCCTGTGATGGTGAGGGGGTCGCGGTCAACAAGGATAAAGTCCGCCCACTCGCCCGGCACCAGCCGCCCGAACCGCCCTTCGGCGTGCATGGCATAGGCGCCATTTGCACCCATCGCGGCGAGGGCATGCGGGCGTTGGCGTTGCGGCACGGCGGCAAGCGCGGGAAATGGTGCGGGAAGCCCCTTGGTCTGCTTGTCCGCCCAGGCCATGTGCAGCGCATCGGCATTGACGATAGGCTGCGCGAGCAACGCCCCATCCCCGGCGACCAGCACTCCAAGGGTTGCAAGGCGCGCTACATCATCGGGGAAAAGCGCCTGCGGGCGTTCCAGCCGCCAGCGCCGTTCCCCGTCGTATGTTTGCGAAAGTTCTTCGACGGCGCCTGTCAGTTGCGCGACTGCGGCGGGTGTATGGGCAACGGTTGCTACCTGAAACGAATCGATTGCCGCGCGGCTCATCACATTGCGCAACCGGGTATCGTCCATGAGCAGCGCGCTGTCGCGTTCAGCCGTGAGCGCAAGGCCGTTCATCTTTAGCCGGTCCCCATAAAGCCAGGGCGAAGGGCCGGGGCCGCCGATCAGGGCCATTGCGGCAATGTCCTCGGCATAAGCAGCGATGCGTATGTAGAGTGTGCCAGCGTCACCTGCGCGGCGGAACGCCTGCCAGTCCTCTATCGTCGTGCCCATATCGGCAACCGCGGTAATCCCGCGCGCGGCAAGCTGGCGCTGCGTTTTTTGCAGGGCAACGTCCATGTCTTCGGCGCGCGGCGGCGGACGGTTTGCTGCCGCAGAGGTCGATGCTGCACCCAGCAGATCAAGCGCCGTGTCCATGAGGCGGATATGCGAATCGATGATGCCGGGCAGCATCGTGCGGCCTTCACCGTCGATGCGGTAATCGACCTTTTTGGGACGTTTTTCCGATCCGTGCAGAACACGCACGATCCGCCCGTCTCTATCGAAAATCAGGCCCGTAAACCGACTGACCGTGCCCTTTTCGTCAATCGTAATGCCGTTGACGTTGTCAATCAGCGTATCGGCAAGCGCGGGGTGGTGAGGGGCAAGAAACATGATGGCAAGCGCGGCGAGCGCAGCAAGGGCGTGCTTCATCAGGCGCGTCCCTGCGGATATCGCCGCACCAGTGCGCTGGTATCCTGCCGCGAACCGCCGATTGCCTGCACTTCGCCGTAAAACTGGTCGATCAGCGCGGTGACGGGCAGGGCGACACCCAGTTGCCGCGCTTCTTCCAGCGCATAGCCCAGATCCTTTCGCATCCAGTCGATCGCAAAGCCGAAATCGAATTCGTCCTTCACCATCGTTGCCCAGCGATTGTCCATCTGCCAGCTTTGTGCAGCGCCGCCGCTGATCGCTTCGAACACCCGATCGAGATCGAGCCTGGTTTCCTGAGCGAAACGCACCGCCTCGCTCAATGCGCCCATCAAGCCTGCAATGGCGATCTGGTTGACCATTTTCGTGACCTGTCCCGCGCCCGCGCCGCCGACATGGACGATCCGCGAGGAATAGACTTCCATCACGGGACGTGCGCGTTTGATGGCGTGTTCGGTGCCGCCGCACATCACCGCCAGCGTTCCCTGTTCCGCGCCTGCCTGCCCGCCGGAAACCGGCGCATCGACAAATGCCATTCCCCGGTCAGAGCATTCCGTCGCCATTTGCCGGGAAATCCGGGCGGAAACGGTTGTGTGGTCGATGAACAAGGCGCCATCGGCGGCGCTCGCCATTGCGCCGTTCGGCCCCAGCAGAACGTCAGCAAGGTCTGCGTCATTGCCCACGCACGTTATCACGACATCGGCACCTTGGGCAGCGTTGCGCGGACTATCCGCGATGGCGGCGGTGCCATCTCCGGCAGCCGTTGCAGAGGCAAGCCATTTTTCCGCCTTGGCTGCCGTGCGGTTATAGGCGGTAACGCGGTGTCCTGCTTTTACAAGGTGACGGGCGATGGGGGCGCCCAGCGCGCCCAGCCCGATAAAGGCGATGGATTGTGAGGCTTCTGCTTGGTCGTGACTGGGCATGTCTGGCTGGTGTATCGGATCGGATCGCAAAGCAAGTCCTGGCGGTAAAAATGGACCTTTGCAGTGCTGTTGATTGCGGGCCAATGAACTGGCCATTTCCCTTGATCGCGATTTTCCTTTAGGGGGCGCGGCTTATGAACCAGAACAGCACCTGCCCTGCTGCGCCGGACCAGGCGCCGATTTTCACGCTGGATGATGTCCAGGCGGCTGCTGCGCGGATCAAGGGGGCAGTCGTGCATACCCCTACCCTGCGCAGCCAGACGCTGTCTGAAATTACCGGGGCCAATATCTGGCTGAAATTTGAAAACCACCAGTTTACAGCCGCTTATAAAGAGCGCGGTGCGCTCAATGCGCTTCTTCTGCTCAGCGAGGAACAGCGCCAGCGCGGGGTTATCGCCGCGTCAGCCGGCAACCATTCACAAGGGCTGAGTTATCATGGAACCCGGCTGGGTGTGCCGGTGACGATCGTGATGCCGCGGACCACGCCGCACGTGAAGATCATGCAGACCGAGCGAGTCGGCGGCAATGTCGTGCTGGAGGGCGAAAACTTCGATCAGGCTTATGCTCATGCTCGCAAGCTGGAAACAGAACTGGGGCTGACGTTCATTCACCCCTTCGATGATCCGATGGTGGCCGCAGGGCAGGGCACTGTGGCGCTGGAAATGCTGGCTGACGTGCCGGAACTCGATATGCTTGCCATCCCCATTGGCGGCGGCGGGCTTGCCAGCGGCATGGGCGTGGCCGCGCGCGGGATCAACCCTGACATCGGCCTGATCGGGGTGGAGGCGGAACTGTTTCCGTCCATGTATAACAAGCTGAAAGGCACGAACCTTCCTTGCGGAGGCGATACGCTGGCAGAAGGCATCGCGGTATTTGAACCGGGGCAATATACATCGCGGGTTCTGGGCACGGTGCTGGATGATCTCATGCTGGTGGATGAAGCCGCGATTGAAACCGCGCTGGCCCTGCTGTTGCAGATCGAAAAAACCGTAGTGGAAGGCGCTGGCGCAGCGGGCCTTGCGGCCGTCATGCACAATCGGTCTGTTTTTGCGGGCAAGAACGTGGGCATTGTGTTGTGTGGCGGCAATATCGACACGCGCCTGCTGGCCAACGTGCTGTTGCGCGATCTCGCCCGGCAAGGGCGTCTGGCGCGCTTGCGGATATTCCTGCAGGACCGGCCCGGTTCGCTTTACAAGGTGATGCACGAATTCAACGCGCATAATGTCAACATCATCGAGATTTCGCACCAGCGCATCTTCACGACCTTGCCTGCCAAGGGGCTGGTGACGGATATCGAGTGTGAAGCGCGTGATCGGGCGCAACTCGATTCGCTGATCCATGCCTTGCGCGCAAAGGGCTATGCCATTTCGCAAGTTGAGCTGGATTAACCGCGCACCCTGTTTCGTCTGCGTTCTGATGGTGGATTTGTCCCTTTGAAGGGCGGTTCTGGTCACAAAATTGAACCATCCGCCGCGCGACTGTGCAAAACAACACTTCGTTAACCAAGATTCTTGGTTAAAGTTCTTTCAACGGGCGACTCGTGCAGGCAATGTAGGGTCATCGTAACCGCATGAGATCGCCATGCGGGACGCCTCAATCCGGGGGCGTCCGTATCGGGCGGGCAGGTCCAGTGCCAGCCGTGCCATAACTCGAACCGGGAGGCCGCAAGGAAAAGCCGCGTGACAGCACCAGTTCGTTTCCCTCGTTTCTATGTCACGAGCCCGGCCCCGTGTCCTTACCTGCCTGGCAGGGAAGAACGGAAAGTCTTTGCAGAGCTGAAAGGCCCCCATGCCGATGCCCTGCACGATGCGTTGAGCCGTATCGGTTTTCGCCGCAGCCAGACTGTTGCCTATCGCCCCAGTTGCGGTGAATGTCAGGCCTGCGTATCCGTGCGCGTTGTGGCCGATGCGTTCCGCCCGTCGCAAACCCAGCGCCGGATCATGCGCCGCAATGCCGATCTTGTCGTGTCGGAATGCAAGCCTTGGGCGACGGGGGAACAGTTCGCCCTGTTGCAGCGTTACCTTGGCGAAAGACACCCCGGCGGAGGCATGGCCTCCATGGACGAGTTGGACTTTGCGGATATGGTGGAACATACGCCGATTACGAGCTATGTGACTGAATATAGGGAACCTTCCCGTGATGGTGAGCCTGGGCGCCTTGTCGGTGCCTGTCTGACCGATCGGCAAGGGGACGGGTTGTCGATGATTTACAGCTTCTACGACCCGGAACATGAAACACGGACCGGGCTTGGAAACTTCATCATCCTCGATCACATCAGGCGGGCTGCTGCGGCTGGTTTGCCATTCGTGTATCTGGGATACTGGGTGCGCGGCTCAGCGCGTATGCAGTATAAAGTCCGCTACCGCCCGCTGGAACTGCTCGGCCCCGAAGGCTGGACCCGGCTTGATCCGGATACGCAGGACCGGCTTATCGCCGATGTTGCATCCAGCTCAGGCGACTGTCCCGGTTCGGTCAGTGGCAGCGGGAAAGACGGTGTCCCCGGCGGGCAGGAGCAATACAGCGTCTCCATCTAGCCTGGGGCTGCCCCGCGTCCTTGCCCGACTTTTCCTGCTTCCGGCACTTTTTGCCTCCAGCTTTGCGGTTGCCGCCGCGCAACCGGCATCTTCCGATGGGCCGATTCAAGAGAGTGCCGGGCCGGATGCAACCGCGCAGCAGCAAACCACAGCCGCCGATGGCACATCCACGGCTGAAGGCACGTCGGCGCCCGAACGCCGTCGTCGTCAGCGTAGTCTGGAAGACCTGATCCCCGATTCGGCGGTGACTGACCCTGAAGGCTGGGCCAGCCGGGGTGCCAGCGAGGGACGGATTGCTGAACGGGCGGTCGCTGAAGAGGCCTTGGCTAATGCTAGTGGCACGCCGGAGCCGGATGCGGAATCCGGCATTGATGAAGCGGCAGATTTCACGGTCGCATGGCCGGACGGCGAAGGGCTTCCGCAGATTGATCCGCTGGAGCCGGAACCAGGTATCGATTTTGCGGCTGACCTTGATTCGCCGCTGGATGGAGTGCCTGACGGCCGCGAGGTCAAGGTGACGAGCGATGTGACGTTCGTATTTCCCACGACAGGCGTAAAGTTCCCGTCTGAAGATGATTTTATTGCCCGTTTTCGCGAGCTTTCGATCATTCGCGAATATAGCAACGGTGAGGATAACCTTGCCCTTCTGGCAGCCCGTGCGCGCTCTGACGAAGAACTGCTCGACAATTTGCTGCGCAATTACGGCTACTACGATGGCTATGTCACCCGGTCGGTCAGCGGCGCTGCTGGCGATGCAGGTGCGCCCGACGATGCAGAGGCTTCTGCCGCTGCCGAAGGAGGCGCAAGCGAGAGAAAGCCGCAACGCCCCAATGTGCGTTTCGACATCGTGCCGGGAGCGCAGTATCTGTTCGGTGCTATTGACCTTGGCCAGTTACCGACGGCGCCCGATTACGAAGAATTGCGCAAGGCTTTCGAGATCATGCCCGGCGATCCGCTGCTGGCCGACAAGATCGTGGAAGAGAGCTTCGACCTTGACAAGGCGCTGGGTGAAAGCGGTTATCCTTTCGCGGCAATCGGCAACCCGTCACTGCTGATCGACCATGATCGGCAACAAGGTGATTTGACGCTGCCTGTCGCGCCCAATGGCCGTTATCGCTTTGCCGGGGTGACAAGCGCGCAGCCGGATTTCCTCTCCGGCAAACACCTCAGCGAAATTGCCCGGTTCGACAAGGGCGGCATATACAAGCGCAGCGACGAAATGGATTTGCGCCGCGCCATTCAGGCCACCGGGCTGGTGTCCGGCGTCACCATTACAAAACGCAAGGTCACAGAACCCGCCAATGGCGAGGATGGCAGCGTCGAACTGGACGTGTCGATGACCAAGGCGCCGCTTCGCACCATTTCCGGGGCAATTGGTTATGGCACTGGCGAAGGTTTCCGGCTGGAAGGCGGGTGGGAGCATCGCAATTTCTTCCCGCCCGAAGGGGCGCTGCGGGTGCGCGGCATCGCCGGCACGAAGGAACAGCTTGCCGGTGTGACTTTCCGCCGCAACAACTGGCACGGGCGCGACAAGGTCTTGACGTTCGATGTTTTCGCCAACCATCAGGATCGCGACGCCTACACCGCGCGCACGATTTCCGCGATTGGCACGTTTGAACGGGTCAGCACGCTGCTGTTCCAGAAAAAGCTGACATGGGCTGTCGGCCTCGAAGTCGTAGCGACTGACGAACGGGACCAGAAGATCGTTGTTGGCAGCAATCCACGACGCACCTATTTTATCGCTGCTGCGCCGCTGCGGGTGCAATATGATGCGTCTGACAGTCTGCTCGATCCCAGCACGGGTTTTCGCCTCTCTGCCCGTGTCTCGCCCGAAATATCGGTGCAGAACAGCGCGCAATCAACTTATGTGCGAACCCAGTTCGACGGCAGTTACTACCAGTCGATGGGGGAAAGCGTGGTGCTTGCCGGACGGGTGAGAGTAGGCAGCATTATCGGCACCGATATTGTCAACATCGCGCCGTCGCGCCGGTATTATGCAGGCGGCGGCGGGTCGGTGCGCGGCTATGGATATCAGGAAATCGGCCCGCGCAACGGGCTGGGTGAACCAGGCGGCGGGCGTTCACTGGTTGAATTTTCCATGGAAGCGCGCGTTCGGACGGGCCTGTTTGGCGGTGCGCTGTGGGCTGTGCCCTTTGTCGATGCAGGCAATGTCAGCCGTTCCAGCACGCCGACATTCAAGGATATGCAATACGGCGCAGGGCTTGGCATTCGCTATAACACCGGCTTTGGGCCAATTCGTGTGGATGTAGCGACGCCGCTCAACCCGCGTCCGGGGGACAGCAAGATCGGCGTCTATGTCGGGCTGGGGCAAGCGTTCTGATGGCGCAATCTGGCGACGATATGGCGCAGCCGGATAGCGGACCGGGCGACGATGGGGCGCCGCAGCAGCCTCGGGCAAGAGGCGCGCGATGGCGCAGTTTTGTGCTGCAAGGGCTGGCGCTGCTCGCAGGTGTGTTCGTGCTGGGGCTGGTCGTGCTCAACAGCCCTATTGGCCATCGCTTTGTGGTCGATCAGATCGCCAAGGTCGCACCGGCATCGGGCCTCAGAATATCAATCGGGCGGATCGAAGGATCGCTCTATGGCGAGGCCGTTCTGGATGACGTGACCCTGTCCGATCCCAAGGGGCCATTCCTGAAAGTGCCGAAAGTGGAACTGGACTGGCGGCCGTTCAACTGGTTTTTCCGTGGGCTGGATATACGCAAGGTCATCGCCTATCGCGGGGTTCTGTTGCGCCCGCCGGAGCTTGAACCGGGTGATCCCGATGCGCCGATCCTGCCCGATTTCGACATTCGGATAGATCGCGTTGTGCTGGAGGATTTTACCGTTGCCGAAGGCGTTCTGGGCGAAGCGCGCAAGGTGCAACTGGAAGCCAAGGCGGATATTCGCTCCGGTCGTGTTTACATTCTGATGGATGATCTTGGCGGGTCGGATGAACTGGCTTTGCTGGTGGACGCCTGGCCTGACGGGGACAAGTTTGACCTCGCTCTTGATTACAATGCGCCGCGTGGCGGCCTCCTCGCCAGCCTTGCTGGGGCTGACAGCGCCTTTGTCGTGCGTATTTCGGGCAAGGGAACCTGGACGAAATGGGATGGTCGGGTTGTCGCCACACAGGACGATGAAAAGCTGGCGGCCCTGCGCCTGACCAATCGTTCCGGCCAGTATGGACTGCTCGGGCAAGCCTATCCTGGCCGCTTGCTGGAAGGCCTGCCTGCCCGCGCTGCGGGCGAAGCACTTTCAGTATCGGCAGGCGGAACGCTTGAAAACAGTGAGCTTGATGGAAAGCTCGCGCTCGTCGGGGACGGTTTTTATCTCACCGGAAATGGCGGGATCGACCTTGGCGATAATGCGTTCCGGAACTTTACGGTTCGCACGATCCTGCGTGATGAAAACCTGTTTGGCAGTGATTTCGCCGTGAAGGGGGCCAGCGGCACGGCATGGCTGGATGGACCGTTTCGTGATCTCAGCATTCGCCATGCCCTTGTGGTGAAGGAACTGGATGCAGGCACGCGTCTGGTCGGCTTGCGCCAGCAGGGTACGGCTCGGCTGGAAGAAGGCAAGCTGTCGCTGCCGCTCGACATTGCTGTTGGCCGGATTGTCACCGGCACACAGATGATTGACCCGCGGCTGGCCAACGGGCGGTTCGGCGGCACGATCACGCTCGATGGCAACGCGCTGGCCTCTGACAACCTTAGTGCGGATTTCAAGGGGCTGGCTGCACGGATGGCCTTGCGCGGTGATCTGGCGCGTGGCGGCTATGCGCTGGCCGGGCCTGTCGCGGCGCAAGGTCTGGAACTTGAAAATCTGGGTGCAATCAACGCCAATGCGAAGATCGTGTTTCGTATTGGTGAGCGCAAGCCGTGGAGCCTGCTTGCCAATTTTGCCGGCACAATGCCGCGTGTGACCAACGGGACGTTGACGACGATTGCGGGCACGGGAATCCGCTTCAAGGGTGGAGTCTCGCTGGGGGCTGATCGCCCTGTCGTGTTCCGTGACACGTCGCTTAACGCCAGCAAACTGTCGCTTGCCTTGTCTGGCGAAATTGCCGGTGGCGAAACGCGGGTGGCGGGGCGCGGTCGCCATGCCGATTATGGCCCTTTTACTGTCAAGGCGCGGATGGCAGGCGATGGGCCACATGCCGAACTTGTCTTTGCCAGCCCGTTTCCGGCAGCCGATTTGCGCGAAGTGCACGTCGCGCTTGCCCCGATTGCCGAAGGTTTCCGTATCGATACGCACGGCGGGTCCATGCTTGGCCCGTTCAAGGGGGCGCTCGACCTTTATGCCCAGCCGAACGAACCTGTTCGACTGGCGATCGACAATATGGCGGTGTCGCAAACCAGCATCAGTGGTGATGTGACGCTGGAGGATGGCGGGGCAAGCGGCCTTCTGGCGCTGACAGGCGGTGGCCTTGACGGCACGATAACACTGACGCCCAAGCCAGAAGGACAAGGCATCGGCATGGCCTTGCAGGCGCGCAATGCCAGCTTTGCAGGCCCGCCGCCGATCATGGTTCGCAAGGCGGACATCAACATGGATGCAGTGCTGGCCGCGGAAGGCTTGCAGGCTTCGGGCACCGTCTATGCCCAAGGGTTGAGCCGCGGTTCGCTGTTTATCGGGCGACTGGGGGCGCGAGCCGATGTCAAGGACGGGCAGGGCACGGTCACAGCATCGCTGACCGGGCGAAGGGGCAGCGATTTTGAATTACAGGGGCAGGGCGCTTTTGCGCCGGGCCAGATCTCGCTCATCGCGCGGGGGGCTTATGCGGGTCAGCGTATTGCCATGCCGCGCCGCGCGGTCCTGACGAAAGAGGACGATGGTTGGCGCCTCGCCCCGGCGCAAGTCAGCTTTGGCAAAGGCATGATAATCGCAGAAGGACAGTTCGGTGGGGAAGGGCCGGCCAGGGGCAAGGTGCAGATGGCGGATATGCCGCTGTCGCTGGTTGACGTTGTTGTTGAGGATATGGCGCTCGGCGGCAAGGCGTCCGGTATCGTGAATTTCGAGGCTGACAAGGATGGTGTGCCGACCGGCTCTGCCCGGCTCGCGGTCAAGTCGCTCAGCCGTACCGGGCTGCTGCTGTCTTCGCGGCCTATCGACCTTTACCTTGTCGCGGATCTTGCGCCACGTCGGCTTGAAGCCCGCGCTGTTGTTGACGAGGGCGGTGAACGGCGCGGGCGGGTGCAGGCCCGGATTGTGAACATGCCGCGCGATGGCGCGTTGTATGACCGGTTGAGCGCCGGGGCCTTGTTCGCACAAATGCGCTATAGCGGGCCGGTCGATGCACTCTGGCGTCTGGCCGCGATTGATGCGTTTGACCTTACCGGGACGATAGACGTCGCCGCGGACGCCAGCGGGTCACTGATAGACCCCAAAGTGCGCGGATCGCTCGGCGGCGATGCGATGCGGATGCGCAGCGCGCTCACCGGAACGGACGTAAAGGACATATCGGCGCGCGGCAGCTTTGCCGGGTCCACCTTGCGCCTGACATCATTTGCCGGCACGCCTGCGAAGGGCGGGGGTTCCATATCGGGCAGCGGTGTGGTCGACCTTTCGGCCATGCGTCCGGGGTATGGCCCGCGCATTGATTTGCGGCTGGCGGCGCGCGATGCCCAGATACTTGACCGGCGGGAAATGGGGGCGACTGTCACCGGGCCGCTGCGTATCCGTTCCAATGGCAACGGCGGGGTCATCGCAGGGCGGTTGAAAGTCGACAAGGCGCGCTGGCAACTGGGCAATGCAGCCGATGTGCGCGAACTGCCGAATATCCGCACGCGCGAGATCAATACGCCCGCCGATGTGGCCCCGGTGCGGCGACCGGGCGGCAAGTGGCGGTTCATGATCGACGCGCGCGGGGACAGCAGGCTGATGGTGCGCGGCATGGGGATGGACAGCGAATGGGGGGCAGACATTCGCCTGCGCGGGACGACTGCGGACCCACGGATCGGCGGCAAGGCCGAAGTCGTGCGCGGGTCTTATGAATTTGCAGGCACGCGCTTTGATCTTACCCGTGGACGGATTGCGTTCGACGAAAGTGTCCCGATTGATCCCCGGCTCGATATTAAGGCCGAAACCGACGTGCAGGATCTTGCAGTGACTGTCACGGTAAAGGGCAGCGCAACACAGCCGGAAATCACCTTCGCATCCGTGCCATCGCTGCCCGAAGAAGAAATCCTTGCCCGGTTGCTGTTCGGCGGCTCCATTGCCGATTTGTCCGCAACCGATGCCTTGCAGCTTGGCTCGGCGCTTGCGTCCTTGCGCGGGGGTGGCGGTATGGACCCGATCAACAAGCTGCGTAGTGCCATCGGGCTGGACCGGCTGCGTATCGTCAGCGCCGATCCTGCGCTGGGGCGCGAAACGAGTGTCGCGATGGGCAAGAACATCGGGCGCAAGCTCTACGTCGAAATTGTGACCGATGGACAAGGCTATAGCGCGACGGAGCTGGAATACCGGATTACCCGCTGGCTTTCCCTGCTGGGGACAGTGTCCACTATCGGGCGGGAAAGCGTCACGGTTGAAGTCAGCAAGGATTATTGATCGTTCCACCAGCCGGAATGCCACTGGCGTAGAGCGCGGCTTCTTCTTCACGGCGCCGGACAAGGCCGCGCAGTAATTTACCGCCAGCCTTGTTCCAACGGGCGAACTCGGCCTGTGCCCCGGCATAGTCGCCTGACGCATGTTTTCGCGTAAGCGTCGCGCGGCCAATCGCGCCGGTGTTGTAGTGAAATGATACCAGTGCATCGAACTGCGCTTGCGTGGTCGGGGCATCGCCCAGCGCGCGCTCTACATCAAGTGCGTGGCGGGCCACGTCGCGTTCCAGTCGCGCATCGCATTGGGCCGCAGTCCAGACAGTGCCGGGCCGGACGTCTGACCCGGTTGCGCCCCAGCCAATCGTCCATGGCGCGCCGCCAGTGCCCGGATCGGGGTAGGCTTCGTAGCGGCCATCCCGGCGCCGACGCGCGCACCCTTCAAAGCTGCGGATGAGCGCGAGCGCCTGTGCCCCTGCAAGGCGCGGCCTTGCAAGAGGCGCTGCCTGATCGGGAAGCGGGGTAATAGGGGGTGGGCATGCCCTGTCGTTCTCAGTGGCCGTGGAAATCGGCGTGACAGGAATTGGTGGCGCGGCGGGCAGGGGGGCGGGCTCACGCAGCAACAGTCTGCGGATCAGGTCAATCAGGCTGGTGGCGGCCATGGCTTTACCTCGTGCTTGGCAAGAGGCGAGGCAAGTAAAGCGCGAAACTGTCTGTAGGAAAGTGCTTTTTCGAAAAAATGGCCCTATTCCATGCACCAGCCGTGGCTGGCGATGATCGACTGGCCGGTCAAGGCATTGTTTTCAAAGGCGGCCAGAAACAATGCGACATTGGCGACATCTTCGACGGTCGTAAACTCACCATCGACAGTCTGGCCCAGCATGACCTTTTTTACGACGTCTTCTTCGGAAATACCCAGTTCCTGCGCTTGTTCGGGGATTTGTTTATCCACCAGCGACGTGCGCACGAATCCAGGGCAAATGACGTTGGAGCGCACACCATGCTTTGCCCCTTCCTTGGCAAGCACACGGGCGAGGCCCAGCAGGCCGTGCTTGGCCGTGACGTAAGGCGATTTCAGCGGGCTGGCTTCCTTGGAATGGACTGACCCCATGTAAATGACTGCACCACTGCCCTGTTTATACATATACGGCAGGCAGGCCTTGGTCGTCAGGAACGCACCGTCGAGGTGAATGGCCAGCATCTTTTTCCAGTCGCTGAAAGCCATCTGGTCGATCGGGTTGACGATCTGGATGCCGGCGTTGGAAACAAGCACATCCACACCGCCCCATGTGTCGATAACCTTGTTGACGCCTGCGTTGACCTCGTCCTCGCTCGTCACGTCCATTACTACGGCAATCGCTTCACCCGGTGTCTTGGCGGAAATCTCCTCCGCAGCGGCCTTCGCCTTGTCCTCTGCCAGATCGGCGATCGCAACTTTTGCGCCAGCTTCGGCATATTTCAGCGCGATGGCATGGCCAATGCCGCTGGCCGCGCCTGTGACAATGCAGATTTTGTCCTGGAGTTTCATGGGGGAGAATCCTTCAGTGTGTCAGTCAACGCTATCGAGGTGCCGGAAGTATCTCCGAACCGCAACCCGTTGGCGCAACGAAAAAAGGGCGCCCGGCAATGCGGACGCCCTCGTTTTCTTGCAGCCTTGGCCGCAGAAGCGATCAGCCGCTGTAATACATGTCGTATTCAACGGGGCTGGGCGTGGTTTCGAAGCGCATGACGTCTTCCCACTTCAGCTCCATGTAAGCGTCGATCTGGTCCTTCGTGAACACGTCGCCTTCGAGCAGGAAGGCGTGGTCAGCGGCCAGCGCCTCAAGAGCTTCACGCAAGGAACCGCAAACAGTGGGCACTTCGGCCAGTTCTGCGGGCGGCAGGTCGTAAAGGTTCTTGTCCATCGCTTCGCCGGGGTGGATCTTGTTCTTGATCCCGTCGAGACCAGCCATCAGCAGCGCTGCGAAGGCGAGGTAAGGGTTGGCCAGCGGATCGGGGAAGCGGAACTCGACGCGCTTCGACTTTTCGCCTGCACCGTAAGGAATACGGCACGAAGCGGAGCGGTTGCGGGCCGAATAGGCCAGCAGAACCGGCGCTTCGAAGCCCGGAACCAGCCGCTTGTAGCTGTTGGTTGTCGGGTTGG
>JAGREQ010000169.1 GCA_020446465.1 Novosphingobium sp.
CTGGCTCAGCCCCCGCGCCCGCCGCCGATCGGCCAGAGCCCGCGCCGCCTGCACCCGGTCCGGCGCCCAGCCCCAGTGCAGATCCAGCGCCACCATGACCGCGACCAGCGCTTGAACACCACCCTCGCCCCGCTCAAGCGCCCGAAGCGTCGGCAGGCTGATCCTGGCTGAGGCCGCGACCTCGGCTTGGGTCAGTCCGCGTGAGCGACGCGTTGTGCGCAGAGTGTTCATGTCAAGAATTGCTTGTTTCTTGGCGGTCAAAAAGGAAAGTATTCATGACACTATTTGCACCAGATCCACTCGTCCGCGCCAGATAACAAACGTCGATAAGGGCGGAAAGCTGACGGACGGCAGTACAGTGTGGCGGCCGCGGCAATTCCGTCGAAGCGGTCGTCATGTACGTCGCAGCTGAGGGCCTGTCCTGCGCCCTGCTGTGGGCCACTGCGCAGATTCTAGGTGCCACCATGCGCGTGCGGTCGGGCCATGTCTTCGAAGATCGGCCAAGTCCTTCCATAATCGGCTAGTTGAGGAGCTGAGCAAACCACGGTGATGCAGCTACCGCGTACATCCCGCTTCAGCCGCGTGATCGCCGCATAGGCCCCAGCCAGATCCTCGGATCGGATGGCCTTGTTCAGATGCAGGACCAACATGCGGCTTTCCCACCCCTTGAAGCTGTGAATGGTGGCGGCCTTGACGCGTGGCTGGCCCAGAAAGAAAGCCATCTTTCGACGATCCTGCTCGAGCTTGCCTTCCGCAAAGATATGCGTGCATGAAACCCCGTAGGGCTCACGATCCAGCTCTTCAACGATCTGCCGCCCCACTTCATGGCTGCCGGACAGCAGGACAATATCCGAATTCGCCAGACCGGAGGCCAGGCCGGTCCGCTTCATCAGATTCAAGACAGAATTGACGCAGGCGTTTACTGCTTCTTGCTCATCACACTGGATCCATCGCAACTCACAAGGATAGTAATCAAGCTCGTCATTCTCCGGTTCAGGGATGATGCGGGTCGCCTCGGGCAAGAGCCGCCTAGCGAAGTCCTGGCTGAGTGCCAAAAGTTTCGGCGGAAGCCGATAGCTAATATCCAGTGTCGCCCACTCGCCCGCGAATCCCGCCCCCGTCATCGCGACCTCCGTCCAGCTTTGCGCTGATCCGTATAGGTCTTGCGAACTATCGGCCACAAGTAAAGCCTCTCCGTCGGGCCGTAGCCCCGCACGCAGCGCATTCCACCAGAGGGGTAGGTAATCCTGCCCCTCATCCACCAAAAGCGCATCGTATTTCTCTTCATCCGTCAAGGCAGCCGCAGCTTTTCGCGCAAGCGTTGGTACCTTATCATTCAAGATCGGCGGCAAAATAGGCTGCAATCTTCTCTGTTCCTCCCGCGCGGGCAAGTTCATTTTCTTAATCTTTGCGACCGGCTCCATAATCTCGGCGTAGTCATCGCTGAAGGTTTCAGAGATCTGGCATGTGTCCCGGCACCAATTATGAAAATGCGTGAAGGTCAAAGTACCACCGCGCCGCCCCCCCTTGCGCGCCCGCACCACCAGATCGCGCAGGTAGTGCCAAAGCGTGATATTGAAGGTGACAACCAGCACATCTTTGCCCTCATCAACCAGCTTGGCCGCCTTTGCAGCTAGGACCAAGGACTTCCCCGAACCAGCAGCCCCCTTAAGGCGCCGATAGCCACTTTTTGTCCGTGTTTGCGCCAGTTCGCGCTGCTTTTGATCCATTTCCAGTGGCAATCTCTGGGCCTGAGAGAAGTCGGGTTCGACCAACCACCCCCGCAGATCGTCTGCCAGATCGGGGCGCAGATAGGATTTGCCTTTGCGGGTCAGGAGGGGAAGGAGCGTTTCAACGCAGCCCTCATCCAGCTCACGACGGCCGATGACGGGCCAGTACTCATGGCGCCTGTCTTGCTCTCCCGGGCGCAAGAACGGCTCTTGCAGTTGCAGGACCTTTCCCCGGTCTGCCGCGGTGAAAGCGAGGCCTGCATTGATCGCCCCGAAGCCGTACTTCTCTGCCAAACGCGGGCAATAGACTGAGTAGATCGCTTCCTTGTAGCGCCTAATTTTCGCGAAAGGGTTTTCTACGCGAAAATCACGCCCATCCGCCCCGGTCGCATAAAGCTCTTTCCGCCCACTTCTGTGTTCTTTGACAAAATAGCGCATAGCATCAAGGTTCCAGTCCTTCACCTCGATGACACCGATCCCCAAATTCGGCTCAAGCAGAACGAAATCAGGCTTCAGCCCGTTAAAATGCGGCTGAAGATAAATTTCCCACTCTGGAGGCAACTTGTCATCCAACATGTCAAGCACCCGCAGTTCGCCAGCCGTCAAGGGCTGGCGCAAGTGGAGGTGCTGATCGCGAGGCGGTTCGATAATGCGCATGGCTGCTCTCTTAAGGACGTAGTTCGTCAGAACTATGGTGGGAAATATCGGAGCAACACACGGTGGCGCCCCTCAAGCAGCGGCGACAAGGGCACCGTTTACGCAAGCTAGCCGTCCAGAAGAGCTACTCAGTTGCGCTGGTCGACTCAGAATGGCCGCCATCTCGGCCGCGATAAACGCAGCGCCTTCGAAGAAGTCGTTCACGCTTGCTTTGGCGGTAAACTCTAGAAACTGCCTTCCCTTCGCATCCTCATCCAACCAAAGATCCACCTGCGGACCCGCCAGGCTTTCGACACTGACCGCCATAGCCTCAATAAGACGCCCAGGATCCGGAAAAACGGGTCTTCCCCAACTATCTCCTGCCGTTGCTGTTTTCAAGGCGCCACCCGTCTGGCCATAGGTCAAGCGCAACAGCGTGTATTTGCCTACTTCGATGCGCCATTGGCGCTTTGCATGGTGAAACTTGGTCGAATCAACAATGCGAACATGCTGGGTCATTATGAAATCTCCACGCTAGGAATTTAATGATATTTGAACGAGGGGCGGCGTCGGCTGCTGACAAGACGGCGTGCGCTGGCATGGTAGCAGGTCACCACCTCGCCCTCATCGCTCACCACCGCTTGCAGCCGCGCAAGACTGCGCAATGTTCCCTCAGGTGCGCCTTCTGCTGCCAATCTGCGCAGGTCCGCTCTTGACAGTTGAACATAAAAGCAGCCTTGGCCCGCATTGTAGGTTCTGCCATGTTCGAGCAGAATGCGCATGGCTTCTGCAGAGACTCCGCGCTGCGCGAGACGGCATATGGCATGCCGGCTGTAGCGATAGGCTGCTTGTACCTGCATTACTCAGCCCCCTTGTCAAAGGCCCGCTTGCTGGCCTGACGATGCCGCTCCAGCTCTAGTAAACGCGCGACCTGTTTTGCCTGTGCTTCTTCGGCCGGATCCGGTTTGCCGAAGAGGTGGAAGTAATAGGGGGAACAACCCTCCTTCAGCGCACGCTTTGCGTTGAAGGTATCGGCATAGACGGCATCGCGCTCCTCGGCAGAAAGACCTTCTGCAACATGTCCCTCCGGCTCAAAGTAGCGCGCGGCCAAGACCTGATACTCTTCGTCCAGCTCAGGGTTGTCGGTCGCATAGGCCGCTTGCCAGGCAGACAGTTTCCGCAAACTTTCCTGACGTTGCTCTGCCAACTTCGCGTCCCGGGCATTCTCCTGGCGCAAAACCTCCTCGACGACCGCCCGCATTCCGAAACGCTCCAGGGTCTCGCGCGCCGGCAGGCGCAGCCGACCGGTCGTAAAATCAGAAACCCTCTTTGCATCTTCTTCTGCAAGAAGGGACAGGATTTCAGGGTCGGCGTTGAAGCCGACGGCCTTCAATGGTGTTCCGGCATCCGGTTCGTACATGGATGTCGCATCCACGATCCCCTTGAGGTCTTGACACAGCCGCCGCAGCGCCACCGCGAAAAGGTTGCGAGGCGCAGCGTCCCGAGGATCTGCCGCAATGCCGAAGCATTTACGCTGGTCAGCGGCGCGCTGATCAAGGTCAAATCCTTCCGCTTCCTCAGCATTTCCGCCGATGTGCACATTCAGACCGGCCTTCTTCGCAGCCCGCCACGCGTCCAAATCCTGCTCCGGGACCCGAAGGGCATGGCCGGCCAGGATGGAGAAGAGAACGGGGGCAATCTCGATAATGTCGCGCTGCGTCACCGCGTAGCGCAACCCCATCACCTCAAAGGCATTGTACGAGGCAACCGAAACAGAGGCGTAGATGGGCACCCTTCCATCGGGCACATCAACGAAATTCGTGTAGAACGCGACCGGCTCACAGCTCAAGAGCTGTCCGATGATACGGAGATCTCGATCCTTCGGGATGTTCCCGCCGCTCATCCACCGGCTGACAGTCCGCGCATCCTTGCCTGTCGCTTCCTTGATGTCCTTCTGTGTGACACCTCGAGCTTTCATCAAAGCTCTCATCTTTTCTCTATCCAACGCCATTTTGATACACCTCCGTAGCTTTCCTCAAGATGACGGACATTTTTTTATATTGATAGATGTCATATTCCGGCGGTATTTCGGCCATGATTCGAAAAAATTTAAGAAAGAAAGAGGTTTTGCGCAGAGCTACGGACAAAAAATGTCAGGACAGCGCATCGAGTATGTTTGCGCAGGATACTGATTCGAACATTCGCATCCACCGGCGGCCAAGTCCGAGCCGCGGGCCGAGCTGATCGACCAGCATTATGCTATCAGGGGGCTTAAGTCTGACGGGCTGGTAGGCAGGTCCGCGAGTTTGGCGGCCCCAAATGACAACTGGAAGAAGGCCGAGATCGCAGAAGTGGGTCATCGCGCCAACGACGGGCAGGTTTGTTCGCATCGAGGCCAGCAGCGGCCACGATCATGCTGTGCGATAGAACGAACGGCCGCTTCGGAAGCGGCGCTTTGCAGCATCGATGATGATCGAGTGTCCGTTAAGGGCCGTTTTTAGCCGAGTGCAGATGGCTGAGATGCCCCGCTTTGCCCTCACCTGAAATCCTTTGTCCTGACCTTGATCGTGTCGAGATGCAGATCGCGGATGAACATGTCGCGGGGTTTGGGATGGCGGGGGTCGGGGGCGGGGCTGGCGTTGTGGAATTCGTCCCCGCGGCCATGCGGCAGGGGGAAGGCGCCGCGGTTGCCGACGCTGGCCAAGGCGTCCGAGAGGTCGCTCAGGCGGTGGACGACGAAATGCACCACCTCGCCCTCGCGCTGGATCATGCCGCGTGCGGCGATCATGCTGGCAGAGAGGATGATGCGGCGGTTGGCCTCGAAGACCTTGGGCCAGACCACGAGAT
>JAGREQ010000170.1 GCA_020446465.1 Novosphingobium sp.
CCTTGGCAAAACGCTGCTTTTGACCGGCCAGCGGCTGGGCGAAGTCGTGGGCATGACCGATCGGGAGGTTAACGGCGATACGTGGCACCTTGAGGCTGACCGCACGAAAAACGGGCGGGCGCATGATGTGCCGTTGTCAGAAGCCGCACGGGCCGTTCTGGGGGCCGTGGAGCGCGTAAGGGGGGCGGCGGGGTATGTGTTTACCACGACCGGCACAAGCCCCGTGAGCGGCTATTTCAAAGGCCGGAATCACATTGCCAAACGTATGACGGAAATCGCCAGCGATGAATGCGGCGAAGCGGTGGAAATCCCGCATTGGACGTTTCACGATCTGCGCCGCACGGCGGCTACCGGCATGGCGCGGCTGGGCATTCCGGTGCGCGTGACCGAGGCCGTTTTGAATCATGTGAGCGGCACCGCCGGGGGCATTGTGAGCGTCTATCAGCGGCACGACTACGCCGACGAAAAACGGGCCGCGCTGGACGCATGGGCGCGTCTTGTTGGTGATCTGGTCGATGGTCGGGCGGATAACGTGGTGCGGATTGGCGGGGCGCGATGATGAGCGAAAGCGACGATAAAATACATACGACTGACTACGCCTTTGGACAGGCGGTCATGCGCGCCGGGCGGTCTTTTGTGGCAGCCAAGGGAAAAGAACCAGCAATCGAAGGTGCGGACTTGGCGGCGATGCTACGTGGCGGAATGCCGCTTGGGCCGGGTGAGCGTGAGGAATTGGCGCAATTAGTAACTGGCGAATGGCGGAGACGGGCCGGTGAAGCTGGAAAAGCCCGAAAAGTGCACCCTGAAACCCCCGAGGTCATCGCCGTTGACGTTGCATATCAGGAAGCGATTGCTTCAAATCAAGAAAGGTTCGGCAGGGACTATCCCGAAAATGCAAGGCAGGCCGTCGCAGACCAATTTTCGATTTCAAAAGCAACTGTCAAAAACTACGTCGAGATGCGGCAGGAGCGTCAAGAGGCTATTCGAGAAGTGAAAGCGCGCGCGCCCATAACCTAATACTTCGCGGATTGAGGCTTTGCATTTTGCCGAAACCGAAAATGTGTGAATAATGGGGTGCCATGACCTAACAAAAAGGGACGTGGCACCATGAACACCAAAACACGAAACGAGCGCGACGACTTCGCGCAATCGCATTCCAGCCTTCGCCGGATTCAGTCGGCAGTCGTTCGCGGATTGTGCGGCGGAATCGCTGATATGACGCTTTATCGCTGGCTGGCCGATCCCGAAAAAGGTTTTCCAAAGCCGATTTATATCGGGCGCCGCCGATTTTGGGTGGAAGCCGAAATCTTCGCTTGGCTGGAAGCCCAAGCAACCAAGGCACCTGCCAAACCGGCTGTGGCGCTGGCCGCACCAAAACCCAAAGCGCAGCCGACTGAAGCGACGCTGGCACTAAAACCCAAAGCCGCACCTGACGGAACCTCAAATGCGACGCTGGCCGCAAAATGAAACCCGCGCCGAGGGACGGGCGCGGGCTTTCAAACACTCTACAAAGCAAGGTAGCTTTGGGGTATCATAGCACCGCGCGACGCCTTCGGCAAGCCGAGGCACGAGCAAATGACTAAAATTCTTCAAAAACACATGCCAGACGCATTCAAGCGTGTCGCCCGCATGGTGGGCTATTCGCTGCTGCTGGGTGACACCGAAGCCTGGCACCGCCTGACAGTGGTGCTGTCGGCGCGGCTGACGCCAGAACAACGGGCTGCCATGGCCTGGGCTGCCCTGCGATCTCTGACGCCCGGACAGGTTGCTGCCGTGGCTGAAACCGTTCTGCCCCAACGTGCAGGCCAACCGATTGCCCTGTTGTTCAATTACATGGATGAAGCGGCTTTCTGGGCTGATATGGCCAGCGAAGGAGAGTTAAAAGCCTATGCGCTGGCCAGCTTCACCCGTCTGTCACCGGACAATCAAGCGGCTTTCCTTGACTATGTGCAGGAGAGGGCAGCGGCATGAATGCTTTTAACGATCTCGGCTCTCAAGACGCTGCACACCGCGCGGGCCATCCGACGGCACCCGACGAGCGGGCCGCACCCGATAGGGCGTCGCGGTTTTATTCGGCGGCATCGCTCAAGGGCAAACCCGTCAAGCCGCGTGAGTGGCTGGTGCAGGGTCTGGTTCCCAAAAAGACCGTCACCTTGTTTAGCGGCGACGGTGGCGCGGGCAAGAGCCTGCTGGCGCTGCAACTGGCCATCGCTGTCACAGCGCAAACCGCTTGGATTGGCAAGACCGTCAACACCGGCGGCGTGATCTACCTGTCGGCAGAGGACGACAACGACGAACTGCACCGGCGCGTTGACGACATTCTGCGCGCTGAGGGGCGTGATTATGACGATCTGTCGGGCCTGACCCTGCGTTCATTGGCGGGCGAGGATGCGCTGTTGGCAATCGAATCCGGCGTGGCGCTGATGCAGACGGAATTGTTCAAGGAACTGGATGCGCGGGCCGTAGATGAAGCCCCGGCGCTGATCGTGGTGGATACCCTGGCCGATGTTTACCCGGCCAATGAGAACGACCGGGCCAAGGTTCGGCAGTTTGTCGGCATCCTTCGCGGGCTGGCGCTAAAGCGGAACTGCGCAGTGCTGATGCTCGCGCACCCGTCACTGACCGGCCTGAACTCTGGCACCGGCACAAGCGGCAGCACGGCATGGAACAACTCTGTGCGGTCCCGGCTCTACCTGTCGCGGATTACTGACAACGGGTTCGAGGCTGACCCTGAGGGCGCAAGGGGTTTGCAAGATCGACCCGACCGATGTTGCGTCGGCAATTCTTCGCAGCGATCTGCGGGCGCAGTGGTTCAAAATGCCCCAGACGCGCCGTCAAATCATCCTGCACGAACCGCCTGCCTTGCTGGCAACCGCCATTCTGGAACTGCCCGAGGCTTTTCATGGCTTTGATACCGAAGCCGCCGACCGGCTGCTGGAAGCGGCATTCGGGCAGGAATTCCCGGAACAGGCGGGCCAGATTGCGGAACTGCGCGAGGTTGCGGCTTTCGTTGCTACCGGATTGGAAGTTGCACGCGACGATGCCATGCGAACGTTGGCGATCGACATTTCCCGGTTTAACGAGATTGTCTGGCACGGCAAGCCGCTCGATAAAGACGCGGCATAAGTTGCCTGCAAAACGGGCCGGGGGCAATGTTTCCCGGCCTGATAGGTTCAACAGACATTCCCAGCAAAGCCCCTGCCAGCCCCTGAGAGCGCCCTACAGCGCCTTGTCGCCCATTGGCACCTATTGCCCCGATCGGCCTTAGGCGGGCCTGTGGCGGGCAAACCGTCGCCATATCAGCCGCCAAGGACGCGGCAAAACGAGCGGCACGGGTTCTAGAGGCGGCAGTAGGGCAGGCATTAGGCGCGACAGAGCAGGGCAAGCGGACTGACCTGCAACCTCTTACCCATGAGAAAGAAGTTGGAGTAACTGAAAAGAACCGTTCGCTGTTTCGCCGCATGTCCAAACACCGTGACGTGGGGAATTTCCCCACGCTGTTCCGAAATGTGCCGTCTGCGCCCACTGTCTTATTCAACTGGGGAATTTCCCCAGTTTGCTCTAACTCCGACTTGACGGCGGCAACCGTTTTATGGTCAACGCCCAGCCCAACGGCGACCTGCCGATTGCTCTTTTCCGGGGTCTCCTTCAATTGCTCTGCAATGAGGGCGCGCTTTTGGGAGCGGTCTAGGTGGCGGCGGGCAAGGTTAAGCTGTCTGGCGTGGGTGCGCTTTTCGTCCTCGGTCAGCCCCTTGCGAACGAACCGTGGCAATCAATACACAAATCCAGAAGAAAGTGGAGGTCCTGCCACTCCAAGTGGCACGACCTCCACTCCCAAGCCGAAAGAAGAGTCAACACCAAAGCATTCCGAAAAGCCGAAGATTGAAAAGCCCAACCGCGCCAGCGACAAGAAAGCGGAAGCCAGCGGGCAATGGCGGCGGCTAAATTGGCGAATTTGAAGATTGGTGGAAACCAGTACAGCGGAGCCTCTGCAAATTTGCAGACCCTACCTTTTGGCGGAACTACTAAATTGGCGAATATGCAAGAGGGCAGGCCAAAACATAACTCAGCAAATTTGCGGAGTTTACCGCTGTCGGAGTTAGCAGCACCTAAACCGCCTATTTCACATGACCCCGACTAAGCAAAACTCGCACTGCATCCGCAGCCAAGCGCCCATGCCGATTTTTTCCTTGTCCCAAACAAGGTTGGCTTTGTATGTGAAGCCCCATGCGTCCAGCAGTTCCTTGGCGTCCCAGATAAATTGATGCGTCGTCCAAAGGAACAGAGCGCAATCATCTGCAAACGGCGGTGCTAACTCCAAAAGCTGCGCCTGCGTCATTTCTGGATATGGGTTTGCAACACGACTTCCGGCCGGGTCGTATGATCTGCCGTAATTCCAAGGCGGGTCCATCGTAACGACCTCGAACACGCCTTCGGGAAGCGCCAATGCGCCGTTTTCAATATCCTCACGCTGGCGCTCAATATCGGCGGCATGCGCTTCCGTCTTGGCGATATTTACCGCCTTGTTGCTTTGAAACTCGCCTGCAATAACTCGCGCCAAAAGGTCGGGGCGGTGCTTTTCTAGCCACTCCATGCGCTCGACGGTGCCTCTGTCCGTGCCGCTGGCTTCCGCTTTCTTGTCGCTGGCGCGGTTGGGCTTTTCAATCTTTGGCTTTTCGGCTGGTTTGGGTTTTGTTTTTGGCTCTGGGTTTGGGTTAATATCTTCTTTTTTATCGTCAAAAACAGTCGTGCCACTTGGAGTGGCATCACTGTTTTCCACATCCGGCTTTGCCGCGTTGTCGTTCCCCTTAGCCGCCTCTGCCCGCGCCTTATTAGCCTCATCTTGAATGCGCTTCCGCTCAGCCTGCCAAGCATCGCCGCCTTCTGCGCTCAGCTTCCAAGCGTGAAAGCGGATTTCCGGCGTGAGGACGCAGCGGCTTATGTCGTGTCGCTCAATATCCACCGTCGCCACCTGACGGAAAGCCAGCGGGCAATGGCAGCGGCAAAGCTGGCGAATATGAAGAGCGGACACCGGACTGACATTGAACCTTCGGCAAATTTGCCGGAAGTCCCTGCCGTTTCGCAGAGTGACGCCGCCAAGCTGCTAAACGTATCGACCCGCAGTGTTACGGCGGCGAGAGCAAGATGCAAATTTGCATCTTGATATTCCCCTTTCAGAACTTGCGACGATTACCGCTTCGCT
>JAGREQ010000171.1 GCA_020446465.1 Novosphingobium sp.
CAGGCTTTCAGGCTCAGCAGCAGAATATGTGAAGGCCTGCGCCCCGTTGGGCCATGTGAGTCGGCGTAACGATGGCTCGTAATGGGGGCGGCGGCGGGGTGGTGAACAGGCAAGAATACCGCTTTCTCCTTCTATCATGACGCTGCGCGCTTCACCCAGTGAAGCACCGACGAGGGCAATGCGGGCATTCGGATCGCGACAGGCAATGGCGCGCACCCATTCCGCCCCGGCGCGTGTCTTGCCGAACCCTCGCCCGGCGCAGATCAGCCAGATACGCCAGTCGCCCGATGGCGCGCGCTGTTCTGGGCGCGACCACAGCGCCCAGTGCCAGCGTAATTCCTCGCGCTCTGCCGGCGACAGCGTGGCGAGCAGTGCGATGCGTTTGCGAGGCTCCAGTGAGAGTAACCAGCGCAGCCGTTCCTGACGCGTCACGCAGCCGGTCCGGGTGTGCGGTCTTCGTCGTCCTCGCTGCCAGCGCGGATGGCTTCGAGCTTGCGTTCGCGTTCGCGCATGGCGTCGAGTTTGGCATTGATGGAGGCGAGAATGGTTTCCTCGTCTTCATCCTCACGCCGGGCCTTTTCGCGCCCAACCGTTTCCCGGTGGGCCGAAAGCAGTCGAAATGCGGTGGAATTGTCATACTTGCGGCGCGATTTTGCGCCGGTGCGTTCCAGTTCACCCAATCGCAACCGGCGTAGAAGGTCCATTTCGAGCGCGTCGTAGCCCTGGCACAGCGCATCGAACCATGCGTCGGCAAAGGCGCGGTCCGCACGCCGTGCCTTGTACACGCAGCTGACGTTGACACCTGCCTTGCGGGCGGAGGCAGAGACGTTCGATGTTTGCGCCAGAGCGGCAATGAAGGTTTCCTGCCACGGGCCTGAAGCACGTCCACGCCGGGACGATGGCCCGGACGCGGGCTTGGCATTGCTCATGCAATTCTCGCAAATTGTCTGGAACAGAGTGACGGTGAAAGTGCCCAGCGGCGAATCACACCATCGCGATGTTCCATTTGTCTAACCAAACAGCGTCACGATGTCAAGAAAAATAACCAAATAGGTTATTAATGGCCGCTTGAACCCGGATTTCTGCTCGCCTAAAGCACGGATTAGGCCGGAAATGTGCCGGCACCACATCGCGCAGGAATGATCAGGCCATGCTCCGAAAACTCTATGATTGGACGATGGCCAAGGCAGCGCACCCGCACGCCGAATGGTGGCTGGCGATGTTCAGCTTTGTTGAAGCCAGTTTTTTCCCGATTCCGCCGCACCCCTTGCTCGGCCTGATGTGTCTGGCAGAACCGAAGCGCGCCGTGCGCTTTGCAGCGATTGCAACAGTCGCGTCCGTTCTGGGCGGCCTGTTGGGCTATGCCATCGGTTTTGGTCTTTACGACACTATCGGAACGCAACTGATTGCCTGGCTCGGCATGACGGAAAGCTTCCCGGTCGCGGCATGTTATCTGCGCGAATACGGGGCAGAGATCATCATGATCAAGGGGGCGACACCCATCCCGTTCAAGCTGCTGACGATTACCGCTGGTTTTATC
The DNA here is from genome assembly GCA_020446465.1 of Novosphingobium sp. Taxonomy (GTDB): domain Bacteria; phylum Pseudomonadota; class Alphaproteobacteria; order Sphingomonadales; family Sphingomonadaceae; genus JAWKXU01. Next base: position 1,541 of record JAGREQ010000171.1, read on the forward strand.
GCCATGCCGCTCGTGCCGTTTATTCTGGCCAGTATTGTATCGCGTTCGATCAGTTTCATGATCGTGGGTGTGTTGTTTCGCCTGTTTGGGGCTTCGATCAAGCGTTTCATCGACAAATACCTTGGGCTGGCGACCGCGGGCTTTGCGATTCTGGTTGTTGGCGGGTTTCTGGCGATCACCATGCTCAGTGGTGAGAACAAGGAAACACAGCAGCAATGTGAAAGCGTTGCGCCGGTAACTGCGGGCTATAGCGTTTCGTAAGAAAGCTGAATCGGCAGAAACGCTATAGTCTTTTGATTTTTCGCATTTCTTAGCCGAAAAAGTCTATCAACTTTTTCTCGACATGCTTTAGCGCAACAAGTGCCCTGCCCTGTCGCGCTTCGTATCAAGATAGCGTGCATTGTGCGGGTTTGCCGGTAACTGGTGCGGGACGCGCTCCAGCACTTTAACCCCGGTTTCAACCAGGGCATCAACCTTGGCCGGGTTGTTGGTCATCAACCGGATCGCATCGACCCCCAACAGGCCCAGCATTCGCGCCGCGACGGGGAAATCGCGCGCCTCATCCGGCAAGCCAAGACGCTGGTTCGCATCGACCGTGTCATAGCCCTGATCCTGCAAACGATAGGCCCGCAGCTTGTTGATAAGGCCAATGCCCCTGCCTTCCTGCCGCAAATAAAGCAGGACGCCCCAGCCACCTTGCGCCGCTTCTGCGGCCATCGCGGCCAGAGCCGCATCCAGTTGCGGCCCGCAATCGCATTTGAGACTGCCCAGCACGTCGCCGGTCAGACATTCGGAATGCAGCCGCACCAGTGGCGCACGATCACCCGTTTGCCGCCCGATCACCAGCGCGACATGTTCGCGCAAATCATCCGCGCTGCGAAATGCGATAATTTCGGCCTGTTCAGCAGCGGAAACCGGCAGCCGGGCGCGGCTCGCAATACCCAGACGCTGCGGATCGCTCCACACGGCAAGATCATCGCGGTGGAGCGTCTGAGCCTCTCCCGCATTGACAGGGTCGACAAGAAATGCAGGCAGGATACCTGCAATCCGCGCCAGTTCCATCGCCGCAACGGCAGTCTCCCGCCAGTCGAGATGTTCTGCCCTGAATGGCCCTTTCATCGGATTGAGCAAATCCAGCGCCGGGTCTGCAATCGGGCGCGCATGCGGAAGGTCGAAAGCCTCAGCCCCGCTTATCAGCACGGGAGCGTGCGGCTCTGCCGCGTCCCGCTGGTTGGCGAGTTTAAGGCTTATCGCCCTTGCCGCGGAAATCAGCATTTGCGGCGCGCTTGCCCCTGTCGCGATGGCCGTTTCCACTGGCAGCAACACTGGCCCGCCTGTGAAAGCGAGCGGCCAGCCGTGACGCAAGGCATCAATCGCCTGCGCCACCCGACGCGAAGGACTGGGGCCGGGTTCGCTCAAAGCGCAAATTCCGTAATCAGCGGCACATGGTCGCTGGGCTTTTCCCACTTGCGGGTTTCCTCGACGAAACGATGTGCCGTCGATTGCGCGGCAAGGTCGGGGGATGCCCACATGTGATCCAGCCGCCGCCCCTGATCCTTCTGTCGCCAATAGGAGCGATAGGACCACCAGCTGTAATTGCGTTCCGGCGCGGGGATATGCTTGCGGCCAAGATCCACCCAGCCATGTGCATCGGCAAGGCGTTGCAGCGCCTCCACCTCAATCGGCGTATGGCTGACAACTTTCAGCAGAGCCTTATGGTCGTAAACATCGCAGTCCAGTGGTGCGATGTTGAAATCGCCGACCAGAAGTGTCGGCCTGTCGATCTGTTCCGACCAACCCGTCATGCGTTGAAGAAAATCCAGCTTCTGGCCGAACTTGGGATTGACCTCCCTGTCAGGAAGGTCGCCCCCGGCCGGGATATAGACGTTTTCCAGAATCATGCCCTGCCCTTTGTCGAGCAGTTCTACCCCGACATGGCGTGCCTCGCCATTCGCCTGCCAGTCGTGCCGCGAAAATTCGCGCATCGGGATACGGCTGACCGTGGCGACCCCGTGATAGCCTTTCTGCCCGTGCACCGCATGGTGGGTATAGCCCAGCGCATCGAATGCCTTGAACGGGAAGCTTTGTTCCTGCGTCTTGATTTCCTGCAGGCAGAGCACGTCAGGCTGTTCCTGCTCAAGGAAGCGGACGACCTGATCGACGCGCAGGCGGACAGAATTGATATTCCAGGTAGCGATAGAAACCATGCCGCACGCTTTAAAGCGATTTTTCGCCGGATGGAAACACCCCGATGCAAGAGAGCCGCAAAGATTTTTTGCCATCACAGGCTGGCAAGGAAAACCCCCGTCCCGGGGGCAATCTGGGACGGGGGTTCATAGAGCGTTCGTCACGCTTCCCAAGGCGCCGTTTGTCGCGAGGCTGGGGCAACAGGGGGGAAACCCGTCTCGCTGCGCCTTGTTGATGTAATTTAGGAGGCTGCGGCTTTCTCTTCAATGAACAACGCAAGCTATTTGTCGCATTCATACAACAAAACGAGGCCGGGCCGTTTACCGGGTGCGACGACCCGTTCTGCGCGGATCGCGGAACCTGAACGCCGAGTCAGGCACGGATACACCATAACGCTGATTCGTCAGGCGCACAGTCGTCCGGTGATTTTGCGAATCAAGCGCAACCCAACTGGCCAGTTCCATTCCGCCCGGTGCAGCCCCATCCTTGACGAAGATCATGGTGATAACCCCGTATTCCGGCTTCTTGGGATCACGAACCTCGATACTGACAACGTCAGGGTGCCCGGTGGCCTTTAACGATGCAAAGCGGGTCACATCGCGATTTGGGTCCAGCAAGACGCCAAGCGGGCTGTTCTTGATCGGCCAACGCTGGACCTGGTTGACCTCATAATCCACCAGCGTCAGCGCATGTCCATCTGCAACGATGAGCATGGGCACGCCTTTTTCGTATTCGAACCGGATACGACCCGGGCGCTTCAGCGTCATCTCGCCGGAAACACGCTGGCCGGAACGGTCTGTCTGGACGAAATCGGCCTTCATCGTGGAAATACCGCGCAAGGCCGCCACCGCCTGCGACAGGCTGTCCGGAGCTGCCTGCACCGCGGATGGCGCAAGAGCGATACCACCAGCGACAATTGCACCCGGCATGGCAAAGGCTCCGGCAACTGCCAGAGCATTGCAAAGGAAATTACGGATCGAGCGTGTTTGCGTTGTCATACCCTGAACCTGAATAGGACGGGTTGAACGCACAGTGAACCCCAAAGGGTTCCTTACTTGATCTTGGCTTCCTTGAACTCGACGTGCTTGCGCGCGACGGGATCATATTTGCGGAAGCTCATCTTTTCCGTGATGTTGCGCGGGTTCTTCTTCGTCACATAGAAAAAGCCGGTGTCAGCGGTGGAGACCAGCCGGATCTTGACGGTTGCAGGCTTCGCCATGGCGTGTTCCTAAATTCCATAAAAGCGGCCGTGGCGGCCGAAACAATTAAGCGGCGCGCCAGCGCCGCCCTTCCGGGCGCGGCCATTGCGACACGAAGGCAGAAAAGTCAAGCGCGCGGGCGTGCGACCTGCGCCTACCAATCCACCTTGCCGCGACCGGCCTTGACCGCCCCGCGCCGTTTCTTGCCCTCCAGCCGTTTCTGCTTGCCCAGCCGGTTAAGCTGCGACTTCTTGCGTTGTGCCGGCTCGAG
>JAGREQ010000172.1 GCA_020446465.1 Novosphingobium sp.
GGCCGTGCCGGACGCCCCCTGTTTCTCGGGACGTTTGCGGGCGCCGGCAAGCTGTATCTCCGCCCCTTGCTCCAGGCCGGCAAACCGCAGGCCGCGGCGGCTCGGTATCGCGCTGTCCCGGCAAACGTCCAGCAGGCCGAGCCCTATGAGCTCCGCAACAAGACCGCCCTCATCGGCACAGCCTTCCGCATCCTGCCCCGAGACCGGGACGATCGCCCAGGCATCGTTGGTACGCGTGACACGAATGTCTTCCCCGGCCAGACCCGCGATCAGGTTTCTGGCGTTTGCTGTCCTGTCCCTGATTGTCCGGGTCATCGCGTGCCTCCTGCCCGCAGCATCCGCAAGAGCCGCATTTCCATCGCCTGAAAGCGCTGATCGAACGTCTCGTCGTCACGGCGGTCCTCGATGATCATGCAGGCGTGGGCGACGGTCGTGCGATCGCGCCCGAAGGCCTCGCCGACATCGCTCTGGTTGCGGCCGCAGGTAACATGGACAAGGTACATCGCCATCTGGCGGGCAAAGGCGACCGCTGCCGGGCCCCTGTTCGGCGCATAGAGCGCGCAGACATCGACACCGAAATCCCCGGCGACCAGCAACGCGGCGCGCAACGCCAGTTGCCGTGTCGCCAGATCAGCCGTCCGGACGATTGCGAAGGCATCCGCCGATCCAGCGCGCGGTTCGTCTTCCGTATCCCCGTGATGGTCCCCGTATTCCTGGTACATGCACGCACTCCCTGACCCGATAGAGGAATATTTTCCTAATTATATACTTGACATAGCAGGCCCCGATTCCTACTTTAGGGATCAAGGAGTTAGCTATGACCAGTCTTTCAGACCCGATCTTTCACGACGACGACGCAGCCCGTAAGCACATGGAGGCCATCCGCTGGCCCCATGGCCCGTCCTGCCCGCATTGCGGCAACGCGGATGGCGACAAGATCGTGCGCCTAAAGGGCAAGAGCACGCGCCCCGGCCTGTACCAGTGCAACGAATGTCGTCAGCACTTCACCGTGACAGTCGGAACCGTCATGGAGCGCTCCAAAATCCCGCTTCATAAGTGGGTACTTGCGTTTCACCTCATGGCGTCCAGCAAGAAGGGCATGAGTGCGCACCAGCTGCACCGTATGCTTGGCGTCACCTACAAAACCGCATGGTTCATGGCGCATCGTATCCGCGAAGCCATGACCGAAGACGACACGTCAGGCCCGCTTGGCGGCGACGGCAAGACCGTTGAAGTCGATGAAACCTATTTCGGCCCCAAGGATCGCGTCACCACGCGCACGAAGAAGGGTAAGCCGGGTCACAAGTCCAAGCGTGCCGTTGTCGCCCTTGTCGAGCGTGGCGGGCACGTCCGCATGTTCTATGCGCAGAAGGCCAACGCTGACGAAGTGCGCGACATCATGGTGCGCAACATTGATCGCAAGACCGCACTCTACACCGATGAAAGCCGCCTGTACGTCGAGACAGGCAAGGAGTTCGGCTCACACGAAACCGTCAAGCACTCAGCCGGTGAATACGTTCGCGGGATCGTCCACACCAACACGGTTGAGAACGTGTTCTCCGTCTTCAAGCGCGGCATGCGCGGCATCTATCAGCACTGCGGCGAAGCCCACCTGCACCGCTACCTTGCGGAGTTCGGGTTTCGCTACAATCGCCGGACTGCATTGAAGGTCACAGACGCAGAACGTGCCGCCGACGCCATACGCGGCGCGGCTGGCAAGCGGCTCATGTACTTTAAACCTAGTGAAGCCGCGTACACTTAGGCAAAAGAGCAGAGATTTCCTGCGATGGAAGCGAAGCAAGTCCTATTAGCTTTGGGCCTTGCCCTTCCCAGCCTTTCGCTTGCTTGGCTTCGGATTCGTTGAAAGCGCGCGCTTCAATGCATTGTCGCGACGCTCCTCAATCGCGCCTTGGTCCAGGCTTTCATGCTGCTTTGATTTTTCGCTGCCTATTTTCATGCGATTGTTGGTATCCCGACAGAGAAAGGCGGCATTCCATCCGGTCGAAAGCGAACAAGCCTGCCTATGTTCTTCTGAACATGCTCGTTTGCTGCGTGCGCGCAATACCATTCTCTGGCAGAGGTAGAAATGGCCTCGCAAAAAGGCACAACGCCTAGCAGTAGTACTTTGCCCTGCAGTCGGAGCTGCGCGACATCCTGACCACCAAGCTTCACTCCTTCATTGACCGTTATAATTTTATCATGCGCAACAATTTGAGATTCTGGGCCAATGAAAATCACGCGATTAAACTGTGATTTTGGATGATCAAAGTGACCTTTGTGCAGGACACCGCCGCGTAATCGATACAGATCGTTGCCCACGAGGTTATTGAACTTGGTACCAATATTGGAATCACACCAAGCGGCGTAGGTTTTTTGGTTTTGCCACTTCGGATTTTCAGGATCGGACTCTAAACCGGAGCATACATCCGGAACTGATAACGCTACCGCTATCGCTAGATAATAGAGCTTGGCATCAATTGCCTTCTCTATTTCCTGAAGCAATGCTTCTAATTCCACCGATTGTTCGGCCATCAAAAAAGCCTCCATCAGGGGACTGTGATCCTCTCTGCAAATATTGCAGGAGATCATCCAAGTCTATTTCTGTCGCGCAGAGTCCACCCTCATTATAGGTGACGATAACCATCCGCCCAACGTCCGTATTGAACCACAATTCAACAGGTTCATCGCCGTTGCCGTAGGACCGAACTCCATCCAAGCTGCATATCTTCCGATGTGTCACAGGAAATTTTCCTATTCCCGCGACCTAACAGCACCTCCTTTTCGCTTCGATCCACACCGGCCTGTCACGCCGGGGAATCGTATCAACACGAAGCTGCTATGTCACGTATATAATTAGGAATATTTTCCTATTTTCTATCTTTGGCCAAGTCGTGACCTGCGGGGATAAGTCGTGACTTCGTGAAGGGTGCAGGCAGTCAGCCGCTGCCAGATGGGAAGATTCCGCCGATTCCCGCGCCGATTGCAGTGCACGCAGCCGCTACACCGTCAGTTTGTCCCCCTCCCGCAAGGCCGGTTCACCATGGATGTCCCAATCCCCGGAGAGCCGAATGACCCTGCATAGCGAATCGAAACTGGATATCAGGCTGCGCGAAGCCGCCACGCAAACCGTGTCAGGCCGGATCCTGCACATGGCGCGGCGTTACGACCGGGCCGGCGCGCTGGCAAGCCTGCGCGCGCCTGCCCGCCTCGGGGCCGCACATGACAGACAGGTGGTGCGCTGGCTGAAAAAGGCGCTGCGAAACGAACGCAGCAAGGCATTGACCGGCCACTGGAGCTATGACGCCAACCGGCACCTGATGCTGAAGGCCGCCCTCAAATGCGAACTGGCGAAGGATGCCGGACCGCATTGACCCCGAACGGCAAAACGCCGCCTGCGGTATCACCGCAGACGGCGCTTTGAATCGGAAGTGGACCGGAGGGTCTACTTGCGGGCGCGACGGCGCTTCTGACCGAGACCCATTTCCTTGGCGAGCTTGGAACGCGCTTCGGCATAGGAGGGAGCGACCATCGGATAGTCGGCGGGCAAACCCCACTTCTCGCGATACTGCTCGGGCGTCAGGTCATAGTGCGTGCGCAGGTGGCGCTTCAGCGACTTGAACTTCTTTCCATCCTCGAGACAGACGATGTATTCGGGGGTGACGGACTTGCGTACGGATACAGCCGGCTTGAGAGGTTCAGTGGGTTCCTCGGCAGTACCCGTCGTGATTGCGTTGAGTGCGGAGTGAACCTGCGAGATCAGGCCCGGCAATTCGGCCATCTGCAATGGATTGTTGCCAACGTAGGCTGCAACGATATCCGCCGTGAGCTCAATGAGATGTTCGTTATGAGCTGCATCTTCCATCAATACTATCCTTATGTTTGTAACCTTGCCGCGAACCCGCCCCGTTTCAAGGTGCGATACAAAGTGTCGCATCTCTTTTCGAAGTGGCCGCATACTGAATTCATCAGCAGCAGCTTGTTTTGCGCTAGCATTTATCTGATTTGAAATATGAAAACAACAAACTGAATTTAAATTTACTTTATAAAATCAAACAAAAAATACAATCGATGCGTGTAATAAAGGCTTCTTGCTTGAATTTCAATCAATGGGCGCAAATGCACTACCGGCGCGAGCCGGTTTTGCTCATATATACCTAGCAAAATCCGAATATGTGGAAATCAGACGTAGGCGAGGATCAGTGTCGCGGCGAGCAGCACAGTCGTCCAGAACGCCATGAGACCCGTCGGCCAGGTCCGTGCCAGCATTCCCTCGGGTCCGTGATGCTTGTAGATCGTTTTCACGAACCGCTGCACGACATTGCTGACGTTGGACGCGATGCCCTGCCAAGCAACGCCTGTACGGACATCGAACTCCCGGGCCAGCAACTTGCCGAAACCACGCCAGAACCAGTCGACATCAAGAGAGATGGTCTCGGTCCGCTTGAGCCATTTCAACAGCGCAAAGAAGACAATCGTGCCGGCAAGAAGAAGCTGGAACTGCGAGGCGAGATGCCCGCCGGTATAGGGATTGTAATCGGTGGCATGCGGCAGCATCGAATAGAGCACACCGGGGAAGATGCCGAGACCGATGCACAGCGCCGAGGCCGCATACATGGCAAGGCGCATGCTGAGCGGCGGCTCGGGCGGACGCAGGCCGCTGTCCTTCTGGAAGAAGATGAACCAGGGCAGCTTGATCGCGACGATCAGCACGCCGGCGACCGCGCCGGTCAGCAGGAACCAGACAATCGGCATATGCGCCTCTGCCGCCCCGCCGGCGATCAGCGACTTGGCCGGAAAGCCTGACGTGAACGGCGTCGCGGAGATCGACAGTGCGCCGATGATGCAGCAGATCGTCGTCATCGGCATGGAGCGGAACAGGCCGCCAAGCTGCGTGAACTTGCTGATACCGGTGGCGTAGAGCACCGAGCCCGCCGACATCAGCAGCAGCGCCTTATAGATGATGTGCACGAAGGCATGCGCAGCAGCGCCGTTGAGCGCCATCTCGTTGCCGATGCCTACAGCGCAAACCATGAAGCCGACCTGGTTGATGATCGAATAGGCGAGCTTCCTGCGGGTGTCGTTCTCGTTGAGGGCGTAGACCAGCCCGTAGAAGATCATGAACAAGCCGACCCAGATCAGCACCTCGGCGCCGGGGAAACCGCGGATCAGCGTATAGACCGCCGTCTTGGTGG
>JAGREQ010000173.1 GCA_020446465.1 Novosphingobium sp.
GATGTGGGTCTGGTCTTATGTGATGGAACATGACGGGTAGAACGAAGAGACATAGAGCGTTCCGGTTGGCCGCAGGGGTACTTGTCTGTGTAGGTTTTGCCGCCGGAAGTGGCGCTGTTCACGCACAGACGGTTTCGCGGCCCGTGGTGCAGGCAGTGCCGACCAGTTCGGCGCTGGATGATGCGCTGATGCAACTGGCGCGCAATCCACGTAGTCCGGACGCGCTGATTCAGGCCGGTATGGCTGCGCTGGATATTGGCGATACCGATGCAGCTGTAGGTTTCTTTTCCAGAGCGCAGGAGGTCGCACCCAGTGACCCGCGTGCCAAGGCGGGGATGGGGGCTGCGTTTGTCCTCAATGAAAATCCCTATGATGCTCTCTTGATGTTCGATGAGGCGGATCGCGCTGGCGGTGCATCTGATTTTCTCGCGCGAGAGCGTGGGCTGGCGTGGGATCTTGTCGGCGACAACCTGCAGGCGCAGAAATTTTATCGTCAGGCGCTGGGGCGGGCCAATGATGACGAGGTGTCGCGGCGGCTGGCTTTCAGCCTTGCGGTATCGGGTGATCGCAAGGGGGCTGACAAGGTTCTGTCACCCTTGCTGGGAAAGGGGGACAGCGCCGCATGGCGAACCCGCGCCTTTATCGAAGCGATTTCCGGCAACATGGACGAAGCGCAGAAAATCGCTGAGCGTTCCTTGCCCGGCAAGGCTGGCGAACAGATCGTTCCCTATTTGCGCTACATGCCGCGCCTGACTGCCGCGCAACAGGTTGCAGCCGCAACGTTCGGTCATTTTCCGCGCACGGCTGATATCGGGCAGGATGATCCGCGCATCGCCAAATATGCGAAGGATGCGCTTGAACGGCGGGCTGTTCAGGCTGCGGATTCGACGCTTATTCCATCGGGTGAACCGCTGGGGCGCGAACTTAGCAAGCGGGAACAGCGGGCATTGGCTCGCAAGGCCGAAGCGGAGAAGAAAAAGCGCGATGCAGAAGCTGCCGTGTTTGCCGCAGTTGCGGAAAAGGAACGGCTGCGCAAACAGGCTGCGGCAAAGGTTTCAACCGCAGCTTCGTCTGCGCCGCCACCTGTCCCGCGTCCATCGCTTGCGGTCGCCACAGGGGGAGCCATGCCCGCCAGTAATTCTGCTTTGGCGAATGTGCGCGCGGCTCAGGCAACGGGCGAATTGCCGCCGAAAGATGAACTGCCTCCAGTAGCGCCGCAAACCGCTCTTCCGCCGATTGCACCGCCTGCCGATGCGCGGCTGGTGCGTGCAGCAGCAACAGCCGGTGCATCCCAGATTGCGAGCTTTGGTGGGGGCGAACCAGTTGCCGCGCCAACACCCGGCCCGTCGCCGCTGACTCAAGCTCCGGAGCCAGCGCTGCCACCTGTTCCAGCGCCTGTGCATACCAGCGTTGCGGATGCTTTTTCCGGGTTTGCCGTTGCTCCGGCTAGAGCGCCTGTCGCCAGCGGGGCAGTCGATATTACCCGGATCAAGCCACGGATTGAGCAACCGCCTGCACCCAAGGTTGCGCCTGAACTGCCGGCAAAGGTCGAGAAAAAGCCAGCCCCGCCCGCCTATCCCAGCCGTAACTGGGTTCAGGTTGCTACCGGACGTGACACGAATGCGCTGAAATGGGATTGGCGGCGGATAAACCGGACAGTGCCCGATCTGGTGAAAGGCAAGAAGCCTTATATCGCTGGCTGGGGGCAGACCAACCGCATGGTCACAGGGCCGTTCGACAGCGGCAAGGCCGCGCAGGAGTTTGTGACCGCGCTGAAGGAAAAGGGCATCGATTCTTTCCTCTTCACCAGTGCTGAAGGGGAAAAGGTCGAGCCGTTGCCGACTGTAAAATAACGACAGCGGATGTTTGGTTAAGAGGGCTTTTACACAAGTTTTGAACAGGCTTGTGCGGTTTTACCCAAGCGTTGCAGACCTGTGCGTTGCGGTTGATCCCAAGGCAGGCGCATTGAGCGCGTATGAACAGATGCGGGTCAGGAATGCTATGAAGAGCAGCGCCGGTTACGAGCTTGATCGTGGCGACGATGCGGCGCCTGTGGACATGCTTTTTGCGCTGTTCGAGGCGCGTGGCTGGCCGTGCGAATATGTCAGTGATGACGAGATTTCCGGCGAAATTCAGGGCAGCTGGGCCAATTATCAGGTGCGCGGTATCTGGCGGGTGGAAGACCATGTGCTGCAACTGCTTTGCATGCCCGATGTCAGGGTCGCCAGCGCTAAACTGGTTCCGGTCTATGAACTTCTTGCGCTGGTGAATGAACAGCTCTGGCTGGGCCATTTCGACATCTGGTCGAAAGGTAACGTCCTGCTTTATCGCCACGGCATCATGCTGGGCGATGACGGGCTGTTGAGCCTTGGCCAGGCCCAGTCGATCGTTGAAACGGCAATCGAGGAATGCGACCGTTTCTATCCCGCGTTCCAGTTCGTGCTATGGGGCGGGAAGGGACCACGCGAAGCGCTCGATTCCGCGCTGGTCGATCCTGCAGGCGAGGCTTGACCGGGGCGAAGGGGTGGCGCAGGCATTTTGCCATGACTGATATGCAATCCATTGTGCTCGTCGGCTGCGGCAATATGGGCGGCGCGATGCTGACCGGCTGGCTGGCTGGAGGCTTGCCGCCCGCTGCCTTTACCGTGATTGATCCGATGCTGGAGGCAGCGCCGCAAGGTGTTGCATTGCTGCGTGATACGGAAAGGGCGCCGCTCGCTGATGTGCTGGTGCTGGGAGTCAAACCGCAGCTTCTGCATGATGTCGCCCCCACAGTGCAGCATCTTGCGCGCCCGGAAACGACGCTGGTTTCCATTCTGGCCGGGGTCGAGCTGGATGTTCTTGCGCGCCATTTTCCCGATGCCGGTGCGCGGGTCCGGCTGATGCCGAACCTTGCAGCGGCGATGGGCAAGTCCCCGCTGGCGCTGGCAAGCGATGGCATTTCCGATGCGGCGAAATCAACGCTGGAGGAATTGCTCGCCCCGCTTGGCGTGTCGCAATGGGTGGATGAAGAACAGTTCCATCTGGTAACGGCGCTCGCAGGGTCTGGCCCGGCATTCGTCTATCGTTTTATTGATGCGCTGGGTGAAGGTGCTGCTGCGCTGGGTATGGCGCAGGATGAGGCAGCGCGCATGGCGCTTGCCATGGTTGAAGGGGCGGTTGCGCTTGCCAGTGCTGCTGACGTTTCAGCGGGCGAGCTGGCGCGACGGGTCGCCAGCCCGGGTGGGACAACCGAGGCAGGGCTGAAAGTGCTCGATGCCAACAAGGCGATGGCTGACTTGATCGAGGCAACCTTGCGGGCCGCCAGGGACCGCAGCGAGGAGATGGCTGCCGCCGCGCGAGGATAAACGCTGGAAAGTTGCCGGAACGGGCAGGTTTCCCCTGCGATATGTGCCGGGAATGTGAATCAGGAACGATTTGGTCCGGTTTTGCTTGAAATGCGCGAATGGAGTCGCGATATTCCCCAGTAGCTGGCCCCGCAGTGGTGGCCGCGAAAAGGAGTTTTGAACAACATGGCAAACTGGAACGATCCCCAGCCCAGACAGACGGGCTTCGGCGCGTCTGGGAGCCTTAATGGAGAAGCAATCGGTCAACGCGCGGGCTATGATATGGGCCTTCGCAAGTATATGCTTTCCATATATAATTACATGGCATCGGGTATTCTGCTGTCAGGCATCGTCGCATTGCTGATGGACCGCCTCGGCTATGTGCAGGCGATGATCGGCTCGCCCGCGATGTGGCTCGTCATGCTGGCCCCCCTTGGCATCGTCTTTGCGATGAGCTTTGGCGCCAACCGCTTTGCCACCAGCACGTTGCAAGCGATGTTCTGGGGCTTTGCTGTCCTGATGGGAATGTCCCTTTCGACGATTTTCCTCGTCTATACAGATGCTTCCATCGCTTCGACATTCTTTGCCACGGCTGGCGCTTTTGCCGGGCTTAGCCTGTTTGGTTACACCACGAAAAAGGATCTCTCCGGCTTCGGATCGTTCCTTATCATGGGTGTGATCGGCCTTCTGGTGGCGATGCTGGTCAACATGTTCATGCAATCCAGCATGTTGCAGCTGGCTATTTCGGCGCTGGGTGTGCTGATTTTCGCCGGGCTGACAGCGTATGACACGCAGCGTTTGAAGCAGATGTATTATCAGGTTGCCGGCACGGATTTTGCCGGGAAGGCTGTCGTGCTGGGCGCGCTTAGCCTCTACCTCGATTTCATCAATATGTTCCAGTTCCTGCTCAGCTTCATGGGGCAGCGGGACTGATAGAGAATCGGTTTATCGCAAGTGCGATTCACTTCGTCGTGCCCGGGGAGTGTCCGCGCTCTCCGGGCATTCTCTTTATGGGGTGGACGCGCTAGGAGTGTTGACAGAGATGCAGAGATGCGCGGGCAATGGATCGGCCCGTTTTGACGCTTGGCGTGAGAGGGATCGCAAAATGGCAGGTTTTGGCAAGAATACATTTCGTATGGCGCTGGTCGCTGGCGGGCTTTCTGTGTTGGGGGCATGTGCCGCGCCACCGCCGCCGCCACCACCGCCACCTCCCAAGCCGATAGCGGTTCCTTCCCGGCCTGTGCCTCCCGGAGGTGCATCACCTGGCATGGTGATCCCCGCCGTTGCTGCAAACGGGATTCGTCAGACTGTCAACGCCAACCTCACACCAGCGCAACGCACATGGAACTTGCGTTCGGCCTATGTCGTGGCTTCGCTTAACTGCCTTGGCCCGCGCTATGTTTCAATCCTCGATGGTTACAAGAATTTCCTCAAAGTTCACGGTGGCGATCTGAAATCCGTGAACAACAGAGTCGAAAGTGAATGGCGCGCCCGCGAAGGCAGCGGTTACAAACGCGCACGCGATTCCTACACGACGCAAGTCTATAATTATTTCGCACTGCCGCCAACGCTGCCCGATTTTTGCAATGCGGCTGTCGATATGAGCAACGCATCGCTGTCGGTTCCGCGTGGCCAACTTGATAACTTCGCCGCGAATGAACTTCCCAAGCTTGAGTCGGTGTTTGACACTTTCTTCCGCTCATTCGAACAATACCGGGTCGATCTCGCCAACTGGGATGCCCAGTATGGGCCGATGTATGGCGGAGCCTATGGTGCATCGCCCACGCGCAACCTGTCCGCGCAGTATCCCGCTGCGGGGTCGCACTCTGCCTCCAGCGCTATCGGCGGACCGGTCTCCCAGCC
>JAGREQ010000174.1 GCA_020446465.1 Novosphingobium sp.
CGAGAAAGCGCAGCCAGCTCAGCCGGTCACGGATCAGATATTCCATGCGCGCATCGCTGACATTGTGCTGCGCCGCCAGCACCAGAACCTTCAGCATCGTCACTGGGTCATAGGGCGGCCTGCCACCCTTGATCCCATCCGAATAGGCCAGCGCACAAACCAGCGTGGGTCGGAATACCTCGAAATCCACCACCCCGGCCAACACTTCCAACGGATCGCCATCCGCAGACAGACGCTTCAGATGATCCGATAATCCAAACAACCCTGCCTGACGCATCACCGGCTCCCTTCACTCCACAGGAATCACATCAGGTGCGAAATTGCGAGAGGTAAATGGAGGTGCCCAGGTCATAAAAATGACTGAACACACAGAGTTCGCCCACCTTCATCTGGCCAGCGAGAGATGCCGATTATTTGATTCTCATGGGCGAGCATCGGGCCTTGCAATTGAACGAGCGCTGTGAAGACCTCGCTCGCCTGCCTGACCTTACTCGGCGCTGTGACGTCGTTTGCAATTCTATCAGGAACAGGAAAGCTGACGGGCGGTGCCAATGAAATTAGCACGCTGAAAAGATATAACACTGCGCTCGCTTACGAAGGGGTTGCTGCAAAAGCACGGCCTGGAGTGATTGCACCGGGCGAGACCGAAAAGGCTGCAACAACTGGCGGGCCAGTAGTTCCAGCTACGCCTTTTGAGTATCAGGGTGACAGGGTCAACAAGCAGCGAGCAGAAGAATGCCTCGCCGCAGCAGCTTGGTATGAAGCTGGTGATGATGCAATCGGCCAGAGGGCGGTTATCCAGACCGTCTTGAATCGGGTGCGAAACCGGAGCTTCCCAAATTCGGTTTGTGGGGTGGTATTCGAGGGATCCCAGCTCCCGACAGGTTGTCAATTCACGTTTACCTGTGACGGGTCGCTCGATCGTCGCCGCCCATCTGCTGTGGCACGCAATCGCGCACTGAAGCTTGCGGAACAGGCCATGAGTGGGTTCGTCGATGAAAGTGTCGGCGATGCGACGCATTACCATGCGGACTATGTGACCCCATGGTGGAGCGCCAAACTGGAACGTTTGTCTGCTGTTGGGCCACATATCTTCTACCGCTGGAGGGCAAGTGGCAACGCCAGGCCCGGGCGGGTCGGGTTGGCGACCGAGGCCGACTATGACGATCTTGTAGCGCAAGCGAAGCGCGCGAAGGCCGTTGAGAGGCTGGAAACCGCTGTGGTCGGGTCGGAGAAAACTGAGGTGGCCGGGATCGACGATGTTCGGCGTAATACTGTTCAACTGGCGTCTCGTAACCCCAACGTGTTCTACATATCGGTGGGTAATTCGGAGGCATCTGGACGCTGGGCGCTTACGGCAATGAACCGGTGCGAGAATCGCGAAGACTGCCAGGTTATTGGCTACACAAATTCAGAGGCAGTGGAGCGGAATCTCAGTCGAGCTACGCCTGAAAAAGACCGTCCCCTGTTTATGTTCGTCAGGCGTGGTGTTTCAGGGATGGATGTTGCTCTTTGGGACTGTGAGCGTGTCAAACGGCCTCAGGCCAATCAGTGTCTGCCTGTCGGCGAGCAGGCTCTGATGAAGTTAATGCGGAACATGTCTTAGAGTCAGAACCTATTAATCGCATAAGCCGAGGTGGCGACCCTGCGGGATGGAATGCAAGGAAAGCCGCGCAAGTCGGGGATGTCCCCCGGATCAGCGGTTTGACGACGCAGTTCGCCCGCATAGCGCAGCGGGGCAAACGGATCAGGCGTGAGCCAGATCGGTTCCGCCCTGTGACGATAAACGATAGTTTGAAAAGCCACGTGTGCTGGCCCAGATTGCGGCCTGTGTGCGATTGCAGACATCGAGTTTGCGTAGAATCGCCTTCACATGCACCTTCACCGTCGCCTCGCAAACATCGAGTTCGCGGGCGATGACCTTGTTCGGGTAGCCAGCCATCAGGCAGCATAAGACATCGCGTTCCCGTGAGGAAAGCCTGGCGACTTCCATCTCATTTGTGAGATTGCGATTAGGCATCGCGTGATTGAAATTGTGTTTGCTCAGAACTTCAGCCAATTCGGAAGGCAGGACTTTTTGGCCCAGCGTTACGAGGCGCAGCGCGGCTATGAGCGGTTGTGAGTTCACCGTTTTCACAATGTAACCATTTGCCCCCGCATCGAAACATTCGATCAGCCGACCCATGTCGAATTGCTCCACAAGAACTGCAATTTTTGCATTCGGGTGGGCAGTGGCGACTTTCTCGATCGCTTCGATACAAGCATTCTGATCGGGAAGGTCGATCACAACCGAGCATTCGGATTTGAAGGTTGCGTTCGCAACTGTTTCGGCCCGACTGCACGAGATAAGAACATTGAACCCATCCAATGTAAGGATACGGTGCAATCCTTCTCTCAGGATGTCATTGAGACTGATCAAGCATAGGTCGCTGAGCATTTCATGGCCCTTACATTTCGACAGTTTCACCCATCCCGTTCGAGGTAGCAGGACCACAGCTTTCGAGACTTATCTGTCGATTTGTTGCCGTGGTGGCGACTCCGAACGGCTAAGAAGAACGGTGATATATAGTTAGTGAAAAATCAACGACGTTTTTTCACACCATTTCCTGAAATGGCACACATTCCGTTCTTCAAAACATGCCGCGTCACCTTGTGCCATCGCACTGCCTCAACAACTGATAAGGCGTTCATGCTTGAGTCTATTTCGTCGCATGGCCGAGCGATTCTGGAATAGACTCCTTCGCATTGGACTGATGAAATCACTGCGTGTTATATCTATTATAAAGTCAGCAAGTGACGACTTTATAGCTGAAAAACTCTCTATTGAGGAAGTTCTGCCATGCGAATGATAGTAAAAGTACTTCCGGCACTCGCGGTGGCAGTATTACTGGCTTTTGTTCTGATTCTTTCGGCTAACCACAGGTCATTTCGGATGGCAGGGGAGATGGTGAGTAACCTTATCTCGATGCAATATGGGGTGAGCAAGACCAGTTCGCAATTTCTGCTGGATCGTGCCGATACAAGGCGTTTGATACAACCCGAAACCAGCGGGATTGTCCGGACGGGAATACAATTCAAGGACGGCGATCACGTTCGCATCGATCTCGCCAAGGATGCCGGTTTCGGGGTGATCAGAAAGGGGCTTTATTGGCCGAGAGTCGAAAAAACGAACGGGCAGTATGATTTCGACTGGTTTGACGAAATTGTAAACGAAGCCAAGGCGCGCGGAATGGTTGTCTGTGCAACGCTCTTCGGAAACAACCGGCTCTACGGGTACAACAAAAAGGATGGTATTGCGGTCTTTACCGAGAAGGGACGTCAGGGATTCGCGAAATTTGCCGCAGCTGCCGCGGCGCGATATCGCGGCGACCCGGTCGTGTTTGAAATCTGGAATGAACCGAACCTTCGAAATTTCTGGCGCGCTCATCCGGCCAACCCTCGCAAATCGAATATCGATGCAATGGCTGATGAGTACACTCTGCTAGTGAAAGCCGTTGCACCAGCCATGAAAGCCGCAAATCCGGATGTGTTCATATCGGCGGGATCGATTTCGGCACTTTGGACCGAGTCGTTTGCCTGGTTTGACAGGGCAATAGAGCAAGGCATTCTTAATAGCGGGATCGATGCGATCTCGGTGCATCCCTATGGATTTGAGTGGCCGGAAAAGGCAGAACCCAATGGCTATTCAGTCATGCGCGGGAAACTCGCTGCTGCTGGACGAAGCGACCTGAGGATCGTGAATACAGAGGTAGGTTTTCCTGCAGACGAATGGATCACGGATCGTGGGTATTCTCCGGAGGAGGCGGTAAGGCTGCAGGGTGCAATGCTGATCCGCCAACAGTTGCTCGACCATCTTTATGGGCTTGAATACAGCATCTGGTATGAATTTCGATCACGAGACACATACGGCATAGTCAACAATGCATTTGAACTGCGCCCAGCTTACACTTCGGCAAAGACATTGCATAATGAACTGAATGGATATCGATTGGTCCGTCGCGAAGCTACGCGCAGGCAAGAGGATTTCCTGCTGTTCTTCTCGAACGGAACGCAGGACAAGATCGTGGCCTGGACCTCGCCAGCCCTGTTTCACGATAAGGCTGATACGCACGTGATCGAAACCGATTATGAAATCCTCCATATTACCGACAGTTTCGGGCAGAAGATTCCGACGAAAGGTCAGTCGCTTGAATTGAATGAGTATCCAAAATTCGTTGCGATCAGACCTTCCTCTGGCGTCAGGGGGCAGTAATCGCATGGGCGCCACCTTGCCTCATGCGATTATTGGTGCCTGCCCCGAAGACAACACTTGCCTCATTACATATCCGCCGCGTAAACATGTGAGGCATATTGGCAGAAACCTTCGTTGGATCCAGGTGAGCAACTACCCATCGCCACGACCAAAGGCACATTTTTCATGAAAAAACGCTATCTGCTTATCCTGCTGCCGCTGGCCTTTGGCTATGGGATGGCGAGCGCGGAACTGAAAATATATCCTTATGAGCAGCTTCGTGAAATCAAGCATCTGATCACGATGAAAGATGTATATGCTATCCGATACGTGAATAAGGCGGGGCAGGTTCCGCTGGCTTCGATCGACGCTTATCCTGACCGGCTCGTTTTTCTGACATACGGGCAATCGAACGCTGCCAATACCGGCCAGCTTGGCTATCAAGTGAAGCACCCGGTGTTCATGGTAAACGACGGCGTGGCCTACAAGTATTCCGATCCATCGGTTGGGGCGACCGGGGTGAACGGGTCGGTCTGGGGCAGGGTTGGAGACAAGCTGATTGAGGACGGTGCAGCGAAAGCCGTGTTCTTCATCAATGTCGCGTGGGGCGGAGCGTCTATGGAGGAACTGGCAGACGATCACCCCTATACGTATCTTGAGGACCAGCTGCGCCAGTCCTTGAAACTTTTTGGTCGGATTGACGGCATCCTGATCCACCACGGGGAACGGCACAATATAAAAATCCCGGACAAGATACCGCTCGGTGCGAAGACTTATACGAAGCCGTTTCTGAGACTCAGGAAAAAGCTCGGAACGCTGACGGATGCACCAATTTATCTGAGTTTGGTGTCCTATTGCGGCGATCGTGGCGTCGACACCGACTTGATAAAGGTCCAGGACGGATTAATCCGGGATTTGAAAGGGGTCTTGCGCGGCGTGAACAGCGATAAATTG
>JAGREQ010000175.1 GCA_020446465.1 Novosphingobium sp.
ATTGAGCGTCATCGCCGTGTCGATCAGCGTTTCGCCCTTCTTCACGCTGGACTGCGCGGCATGCATGTTGACAACGTCTGCACCGAGCCGTTTGCCCGCGATCTCGAAACTTAGCAGGGTGCGCGTGGAGTTTTCGAAAAAGGCGTTGATGATGGTAAGACCGCTCAACGCCTCTGCATGTTTGGCAGAGCGACGGTTGAGCGCGACCCACTGTTCAGCCTCATCCAGCAGGAACAGGATTTCGTGGGTTTGCAGTTCCCCGATCCCCAGCAATCCGCGATGCGGAAAAGCGAGGCTGCCAGCCGGATAACGGTCAGCGGCAGGAGATGGCGGCAACGAAGTCATTAAAGCCACGCCCATAACGACACCCACGCCTCTGCTCAAGGAGATTCGACGCGCGCCGATACCCTGTCGCCTTCGTGCAATCATCTGCTAGAAGCGCGATCAATGCAGCCTTGCGGGCCAGCATTCGCATCTGAAGGAACGGGACGAAAGCATGACATTTGCAGGCAAGGTCTGGCGGCTGCTGGTCGGGATCAAGGATGCGCTGGTTCTGCTGTTCATGCTGCTGTTCTTTGCCCTGCTCTATGCGGGTCTGACCGCGCGGCCCAACCCCGGCGCAGTCCATGAAGGCGCCCTGCTGCTCGACCTTGACGGTACGATTGTCGAGGAAGCATCCGAAATTGATCCGCTACAGATTTTGCTCTCCGGCGCGGACATCGCAGGCGAATATCCGGCGCGCGATCTGATTCGCGCGATTGACACAGCCTCCGGCGACAAGCGGATCAAGGCTATCGTACTCGACCTGTCGCGCTTCATGGGCGGCGGGCAGGTCCACCTTTCCGAAGTAGGCGCAGCGCTTGACCGGTTTCGCGCATCGGGCAAGCCCGTTCTCGCATTTGCCAACGGCTATATCGACAGCGGGGTGATGCTGGCTGCCCACGCCAACGAAGTCTGGGTGGACCCGATGGGCGGCGCCGTGGTGACTGGCCCCGGCGGCGACCGTCCCTATTTCGGCGGCCTGCTGGAAAAACTGAAAGTCAACGCGCACATCTTGCGCGTGGGCACATACAAGTCAGCCGTAGAGCCATTTACCCGCAACGATATGTCGCCCGAAGCGCGGCGAAACTACACTGCCCTTTACGATACCTTGTGGGAAGAATGGCAGGCCGATGTCCAAAAAGCCCGGCCCAAGGCCAATCTCGACATGATAACCGATGACCCGGTCGCATGGCTGAAGGCCAGCCGGGGCAATGCGGCCAGGGCCGCGCTGGCTGCCGGGCTGGTCGATCGGCTGGGCGACCGCATCGCTTTTGGTCAGCGCGTTGCGGAAATTGCAGGCGCGGACAGTGGCGACGCGGCACCGGGCAACTTTGCCCATACCGCCCTCGCCCCATGGCTTGCCGCTAACAAACCCTCGCAATCTGGCAAGGCAATTGCGGTTATCACGGTGGCAGGTGAAATCGTGGATGGCAAAGCAGGGCCGGGAATGGCCGGCGGCGACAGGATTGCCGGGCTGCTGCATGATGCCCTTTCCGATGATGATATTGCAGGGCTGGTTGTCCGGGTGGATTCGCCGGGTGGTTCGGTCAGCGCGTCAGAGGAAATCCGCCGCGCGATCATGCGGCACAAGGCCCGCAAGATCCCCGTTGCCGTATCCATGGCCAACGTTGCGGCCAGTGGCGGCTATTGGGTATCGACTCCGGCTGACCGCATTTTTGCAGAACCCGATACGATTACCGGCTCGATCGGGGTTTTTGCCGTGATCCCCACGTTTGAAAACACGCTGGGTCAGTTCGGCGTGACATCGGACGGGGTCAAGACCACGCCGCTTTCAGGTCAACCCGATTTGCTGGGCGGGCTGACGCCGCAAGCTGAAGCCATGGCCCAAGCTGCGGTGGAAGATATTTATGCCCGGTTCCTGACCATCGTCGCCCGTTCGCGTGGCAAGAGCGCGACCGAAATCAACCGCGTTGCCCAGGGCCAGGTCTGGGATGGCGGCGCCGCGCGTCAGATCGGTCTGGTTGACCAGTATGGCAGCCTGGACGATGCGCTGGGCTGGGTCGCAAAGCAGGCCGGGCTTGGCGATGGGGAGTGGCACGCATCCTACCTTGGCACAAAGCTCGACCCCTATCACAGCGTGTTGCAGCAACTGATG
The DNA here is from genome assembly GCA_020446465.1 of Novosphingobium sp. Lineage (GTDB taxonomy): Bacteria > Pseudomonadota > Alphaproteobacteria > Sphingomonadales > Sphingomonadaceae > JAWKXU01. The sequence continues at coordinate 2,159 of JAGREQ010000175.1, forward strand.
CAGGGTAGCGGCAAGGGGCAGGAGACCGCCGGCATGGACATTATCGCTCTGCTATCCTCAAGGCGGGCAAACCTTTTTGCAGGGCTGACGCGCGAAGTGGAGCTGTTACTGGGCAGCCGCAACGCCCAGGCCTATTGCCTCAACTGCCCGTCCCTGCCGCGCCTGACAGCCAGCAAGACAGGGCTTTCAGGCCACATTGCGGCAGAACCCTTATCAAGAGAACTGCTGACACGCATTTTTGCGATGTAACGACCGGGCCAAGCGCAACATCTCTGCTTGTCATCGAGCCGCGGGCATGGCAAAGGCGCGCGCCTGTCCGGCAATGACCTCAATCGCAGGTGCCATGCCGCCGACGGGCGCGTAGCTCAGTGGTAGAGCACACCCTTCACACGGGTGGGGTCGCAAGTTCAATCCTTGCCGCGCCCACCATAAATGCCCTTGAAATATAGGGAATTTATGGATCCCTATTTTCGGCCGCGAAACATTCCTGCGGAACATTGCAGGAAAATGCGGCTCGTTGCGACCTGGCTTCGTACAAATGTCGTACACCGTCAGCCCTCCTTTTTCAGCTTCAGTTTGGTCTTGCGCTCGGCCTTCTTCTGGCCACGGCGAAGCGCACGGTTCACCTTCTCCTCAGCGTCCTCGGCATGAGTGTTTGCTTTTCGCATCAGGTTGATGTCCGCCCAACCGCCAAAAAAGGCAGCAGCATTTGCATCGATGCCCTGCCTGACATTCATCTCTTGACCAAAACCATGTCGACCGGCAGCGTGGAACGGGATGAACCTAATCCCGGCATCGGAACATGCCTTAGCCCAGAGTTTGCGCGGTCCCGAACGGCCTGCATAACCAAATAGACGAAGATTCTCAGGCGTCCGTTTCCAACCGCGAGGATGTTGCAGCGGCAAAGCGCACAATTCTTCCATCAACTCCGGCGGGATTTTTAGACTACGGGACGAATGGCCTTTTGCGCCTGGCATCGAGATTGTACCTTCGCCAACATTCACATCTCGTTGCGGGTGCATTTCCAGCGTCTGGGAAATTCTCCCTCCCGTCGCGAACATCATGAAAGCCAAGGTACCAATTTTTGGAGGTGCTTTTTCCCGGAACCGAAGTAGCCACTCCCAGTCCGCAGGTCGATACTTTGGTCTTCCCTGACTACCCCTCTTTTCGTCCTGGGCGGCTTTCTCGGCATTGTTGTATCCGCGAATTCGATAGGCTTTGCCATCTGAGTCATCGTAGAGATTATTCACCACCGCCCGGACAGGTGTGATGATTTGCCGCGTCCATGTGTCCGTCGACGCGTCAGGATATATATCGGGACCGAGTCCGCGGACCATCCGCGGCTTTAGGTTCTTTATTTGAATGGAACCGATTTTTTCGACAATCGGGATGAGGTATTTCGCATCCTTTGTCTTCGCAGGGTATCTTAAAACGGCCTCTGCAAAGGTTATCTCAGACGCCTTCGGACCAGCCTCGTCTTCCCCAGCAGTATCGCCATTCAGATGACGGTTCAGAACCCGCTTTTCTTCCGCGCGACACCACTCCCACGCGCCCGACTCTGTAGATGCTCTAGTGCTTTGCTGGTAGTATTTTGAGATCTTGGTCCCGGAGTATTCGATACAACCGTAGACCCACCACCATTTCTTCCCACGTTTGCGGATTTTGAGCGGCATCGCATGTCACCTTCTGAAATTCGGTCCAATTGCTCGGGCGTGATGAGAATTGTTCGGCCCATCTTGTTGAAGGCGCCGATCGCTAATGCTCTTTCCTTCAGCCAACGAGCCGATGTCTTGATTCCTCTCTGGGCAAGTTTCTCTACCCATTCTTCCGCTGTGAGCGCGCGACTCAAATTTGGGCAGGATTCAATCATTGCCCCCTCCCCGAGCATTCGCCTTGAAAACTGGTTCAACCATCTCGCGAGCGATGTATTCTTCAACGGCATTGTCAGGGAGGAAGTACCTGGTGCCGATACGAATATGTCTCAGATGCCGGTTGTCGATCAGATTGCGGATGCGCTTCTCCGCCCACCCGGTCCGTCGTGCCAGTTGCCGCGGACTGATTAGCTCAACACCATCAAGCGTGGACATTTGGACCTCCTGCTGAACAACGTGGTATAGATAGGAACACGAATCATCATTCAGGCACAATTGTGCCTTATTAGGGAACATTTGTCCAGTTGATAAATGCTGCTGCCATCGGGGGTCGAATGTTGGAGACCCGGAAAGACCACGATCTTCCTCAGAGTAAGGTGGCGGCGATGCTGCACATTTCAGATCGCGGATACAAAAACTACGAGAGCGGCAAACGCGAGATACCGTTGTCGGTCGCCCTGGCTTTCTGCGAACGTTTCGACATCTCGCTCTCATGGCTGGTCACTGGAAATGACTGCCTGCGTCCAGATGACGTTGGTGCCGCAATCGACGCGCTGGTTTCAGAGATTTTCGCCGAATCCTCGAAAAGAGGTTTGCAGCTGTCGCCCGCGCAAGCTGGCAAGATCGGCGCTTACATCTTCAAGACATGCCACACGAACCGAACCTCTCCCACTCAGGAAGTCGGGGCGGTGTTCGAACTGATGGGAGAAGGCTGATGGGGCGCCTGTCGGATCATGAAGAACTCGAAAGGCAGCTTACTCGATTAGCGAACTTTCTCCGTGTCACGGCAATAGGTTTCTTGGGCATTGCGATTATTGCTGCTGCAGTGGATCGCAGTGTGCTTGGCGGCAGTCTGGGGCTCTATCATCTCGTCTTGGCGTGCTTGGCAGCTTCAGGCGTGGCCTTGGGATATGCCGGACACCGTGTCGCACGTGTCCTTCTATTGGGTGATACGAAATCGACCCCCATCTCACTCAACCAAATCGATGATTGAGTTCAATCCGCAAATTCGCGGCTACTCGCATGAGCGTCGAACATCCCGCGAGAGATTTGAATGAACGCCGTCGAAATTGAAGAGGCCGTATCGAAGCTGGCCGAAGAGCCGTTTGATGCCGCCGAATTCCCCTTCGCTT
>JAGREQ010000176.1 GCA_020446465.1 Novosphingobium sp.
GAACCGCGTCGCCCACATCATGGTGCCGATGCTGTAGAGAACGACTCGCGCATCGTTGCCAATGCCATGGCGACCGAATGCTGCCGCAAGCGCCGGGACTTCAGGCATCATAAAACGCAAAGGGGTGTTCCCCAGCGAAAAATCATTCTGGAGATCGAGAAAGGCAGCACCTGGAATATGTGCGTCCTCGAAGGTCTTGATTCCGGATATGACGTTATATGGAAACGCGCTCCCCGGCGGGAGACGATCAAGATACGTCGTGCAATCGTAAATCCGCAGGGTCGGGTCTTCCATGACATCTGCAAGTTGATCTGTGCTGATCAGCGCGTCGGGGGCGTGCATCTTTGCTCTCCTGAAAATTCTTGTGAATGTTCGGAATTTGACTGGTATCGCATGACACCCGGACGGCACCAGACATTTTGCACTTTTCGAGTGGCAGAGGCACCCTTTCGATTGCAAATTGCGGGTGCGAAAAATTCGGTCCCGAAACCGGCGACAAGGCGCTTGGGGAGTGGTAACGTGTTGTAGAATCTTGTGGCCTTTCTAACGAACTCCTTTATTGGGGTGAGTGGCTGTAATTGGGAGAAATCTGGTGAAATTTATTGATCAGGGTATGCGTTTCGGGATTTTCATGGGGCCTTATCACCGGCCCGATCTCAACCCGATCATGGCCTTTCAGCAGGACATGGACACGATCGTCAATCTCGATCGCCTGGGGTTTGACGAGGCATGGATCGGGGAACACCATTCCGGCGGTATCGAAACAATCGCGTGCCCTGAACTGATGATCGCGGCGGCAGCCGAACGAACGTCGAATATCAAACTCGGCACCGGGGCCGTGACGATACCCTACCACAATCCGCTGATGGTCGCTGACCGGATCGTCCAGCTCGATTACATGACTCGTGGCCGGATGATGTTCGGCGTCGCACCGGGGCAACTGGTGCAGGACGCACAGATGATCGGGCTGGACCCGCTGAACAACCGGCGTATGCTGCACGAAGCCGTCGATGTGATGGTGCGCCTGTTCAAGGGTGAAACCGTCACTGAAAAGACCGACTGGTTCAATCTGGTCGATGCGCGCCTCCAGATTACGCCTTACACCAATTTCGACATGGCGACTGTGGGCGTCATTTCTCCGTCCGGCCCGATGCTGGCCGGCAAGTATGGCATGGGCCTGCTGTCGGTTGCGGCCACTCACCCGCTGGGTGTGGAGAAATTGCTCGAACATTGGCAAGTGATCGAGGCCGAAGCCAAGAAGGCAGGTCATGTGGCGGACCGCAGCAAATGGCGCCTGATGGGGCCAATGCATATTGCCGAAACGGCAGAACAGGCGAAGGCTGACGTGCGTTATGGCATGTGCCTGCTTGAAAGTTATCGCGATCATATCAACCCCGGCGTCGGCATCGACTGGTCCGATAGCGACAAGGCCGTTGATCAACTGAATGAAAGCGGCTTTGCCGTCATCGGCACGCCGGAAATGGCGCGCAACCAGATCACGCGCCTGCTGGAAAAATCCGGCGGTTTTGGTTGCTATATGCTGATGGGTGTCGACTGGGCGCGGCATGATGCAACGCTGCGCAGCCATCAATTGTTCGCTGAAGAAGTGATCCCCTATTTCCGGGGTACCAACACGGCCACGCTGAAAAGCTATGACGATGTCATGGCGACGGGATATTCCGGTTCGGAAATCACGACCCGCGCGCAGGAGGCAATGGCCCGCGTTTACGCCGAAGCGAAGTAAGTCGCCGGTATTGAGGAGAGGACCATGGCTGTAGAACTCGTCACCGTGCCTTCGGGCGCGAAAATTGCCGTGGCTGATAGCGGGGGCGCGGGTGTGCCCCTCGTCTTCAGCCATGGTTACATGATGAACCACACGATGTTTGACCGGCAGGTTGAACATTTCAAATCACGTTGCCGGTGCATTGCGTGGGATGCGCGGGGCCACGGCCAGACACAATGGGAAGGCGATTTCAACTATTGGGATTCTGCCAAAGACCTGCTCGGTCTGCTCGATGCCCTGGGCATTGAAAAGTGCGTCCACGTGGGCATGAGCCAGGGCGGCATCGTGGGTATGCGGGCCGCCATGCTGGCGCCGGAGCGGTTCTACGGCATTGTGCAGTTATCTACGCAGGCCGGCCCGGTGCCTGACAGCGGTGATGACACGTTTGAACGGACGATGGATGACTGGGTTGCCAATGGCGCCGATCAGGGCAAGGTCGAGTTTCTGGCCAGCTTCATTCTGGGGCCGGGCGCGGATCATGACCATTGGCACAAGGCATGGTTTGGCATGAGCAAGGCCCAGGTCCGCGATGCGACCGGGTGCCTGATGTCGATCGATCAGCTGTTTGACAGACTGCACGAAGTGAAAGTGCCCGTGGCCACCATTCATGGGCTGGCCGATATCGCAACCGATTATGAACTGGGTTTGCGGACACCGCTAGGCGTCCCCGACCCACGCGGGGTGACGTTGATCCCCGGTGGTCCACATGCCGTCAACATCACCAATCCGAAACGCGTGAACAAGGCAATCGAAGATTTCATCAACGAACTTGCCGAAGAAAATCCAGGTATGGAGAAATAAATAATGAACTTTGATCTTTCAGGGAAGGTTGCTCTGGTCACAGGCGGCGCATCGGGCATCGGTGAAGCCTGCGCGCGCGGGTTTCACGCTGCCGGGGCAAAAGTGGTGATCGCAGACCTCAACCCCGATGCGGCTGGCGCGCTGGCCGATGAACTGGGCGAAGGCGCAGCTGCTACGAAAGTGGATGTGGCCGATCCCGGATCATGTCAGGCCATGGTCGATTTTACGATCAAGACGTTCGGCGCTCTTGATATTGCGGTCAACAATGCGGGTATATCGACAGAACTTGCGCCTTTGCCGGAAACCAGGATCGAAGACTGGCGCAAGGTTATCTCGATCAATCTCGATGGCGTGTTCTACTGCCTGAAGCCCGAAATGGCCGTGATGAAGGCGGGGGCATCCATTGTGAACATTGCTTCGGTCATGGGCGCGATTGGCCGGACCGGGGCTGCTGCCTACGTCGCATCGAAACATGGTGTGGTAGGCCTTACCAAAGTCGCCGCCTTGGAAGGTGCGGAAAACAATATCCGGGTAAATGCGATCGGGCCGGGCTATATCGAAACGCCGCTTCTGAAACAGGCGACGCTCGAAGCGCTGGATACAATTGCCGGACTTCACCCGGTTGGCCGTCTGGGCAAACCTGATGAAATCGCATCGGCGGTGCTCTTCCTTGCGTCTCCGGCGGCAAGTTTCATCACCGGGGCATATTACCCGGTCGATGGGGGCTACATCGCGCAATAGCGCGTACAATTACATCTGGCCGGGCGGTGGCCCGGTCAGAGTTTACTGGCGCAACTGACGCACAAGGCAGCCTCGGGCCGCACTTCCAGGCGCTGCGGCGAAATTTCGTTGCCGCATTGCACGCAGGTGCCATAGCTGCCCTCTGCAATGCGATCCAGCGCGCGACGGACAGAGAGGATTTCGTTCGAGACAAGCGCGCATTGCGCTTCGAGAGAGGCGTCATCCTCCATCTCGACTGCTCTTTCGGACGAATCCGGGTTCAATGGTTCGGCCAGATCCCGCTCAAGATGTTCAAGTCGGGCGTTCAATTCCGCAAGTTGCGCTTCCAGCCGGGTTTTTGCCTTTTCCAGATCGGGCATCTGTTCACCTCATTCAAGACACGAATTTACCCTTATCGTGCATTGGCCGACAGGTCATTGTCAGAACGCAAGGACATGCGCGAAATTCATGGAAAAGATACCACGGCCCGGCCATTGAGCTTGCCTTCGCGCAAGCGGGAAAGCGCAACTTCGACGTCATCGAGCGCGAAAGTCTCATAGTCGATTATCAAACGTCCATCTGCTGCAAGCCGGCAGACTTCCTGCAAATCCGACACTGTGCTGCCCAGTGAGATGGCAAATTCGCATGTCGTTGCAATCTTGCCCCAGCCGACTTCCAGCGTGCCGCCTTCCAGTCCCACCAGCACGATGCGTCCATGTGGGCGGGATACGGCTGCGGCAAGAGCAAGTGTCGCATTGTTGCCGACGAGGTCGATGATGAGGTCTGCGCCTCTGCCGCCAGTCAGGTCCATGATCGCTTCGGCGGAGCGGTCATCGGAGCGTATGGCATGGTCCGCGCCGAACCGGCGTGCATCGTCCAGCCGGCTTTCGGCCCGGTCGACCGCAAAGACTGTGGCAGGTGACAGCAGTTTCAGGAACTGGATGGCGTAAGCGCCCAGCCCGCCGACGCCGATCACCAGCGCGGTCGAGCCGGGATAAAGACGATCCAGCCCCGTCTTCACCGCACGATAGGATGTGACCCCGGCATCGGTTAGCGGGGCAATGGCGAGAGGATCGATATTGCCGAGCGACACCAGTTCGCGTCGTGGCACGATCATGAATTCGGCAAGTCCGCCGTCAATGCCGACACCGCGGGTCATGCCGATAGCCCCGCGCGTGAATGTGGTGCAGGTCTGCTCGTGCCCGTGAACGCAAAATTCGCACGTCCCGCAATGGTGCATGTTGTGCACCGCAACGCTGCCCCCCGGCTGCAGGTCGGTAACGCCTTCACCGCAATATTCGACCCTACCGGCATTTTCATGGCCCAGCGTAAAGCCCGCAGGCAACACCGCAGCGTAAGGGGCGCTGCCCGCTGCACTGTCAATGATGTCGAGGTCGGATCGGCACAGCCCTGCCCCTGCCATGCGGATCAGGACTTCGCCCGGGCCGGGAGACGGCACCGGAACGTCAACGAACTCCGCGGGCCCGCCCCATTCGACGATCTGAAATGCTTTCATGGCCACCTCTCTTTTGGCGAAGACGATATTCTTGCCGGGCGCTTTTTGTGTTCTTGACCTGCAAGGCAATAAACCCGATAAAACTTCGGCATAACTGCAGTAATAGGGCGGTGAGCTGGGCACAACGATGCAATAAGCATGGCATGGGATTGTTGTTAGGCTAAGCTGGCTTTGCCGTTTACGGTCAACGAGTCGGAAAATAAACGCCTTTCGTTACTGGCTGGAAGGGTTTGATTGGGTGAGAATGGATGTCTGCTGCGCTCCTCTGGCGGGAAAGCAATGACGCGCGTTGGCGCTGACCTTGTGCATGGGGCGATGGTCGCTTGAAGGCCGA
>JAGREQ010000177.1 GCA_020446465.1 Novosphingobium sp.
GCCGCGTTCGTTGCGTGGCCCCCAGCTGTGATCCATCGTCGTGACGCAATCGACATCGTAGTCAGTGCCGCGGACGCGCACATTGCCTGTAACATGAGCTGTCATGTCGAAATGGTTGGAATAGGCCGCGCCAAACCCGCTTTTTGTGGGGTCTGTCGAAGCCAACGGATCCATCGATGGATCGTGGATGTCAAAAGGCTCCATCAATCCTGCGATACGCAACTTGAAAAAAGTATCGTCAGTGCCCTGATAGTCGATCAGGTAATCGCGTGGTTCGTTCTCGGTTTTGAGCGAAAGTCCATTGGGCAGTGTATAATTTTCCAGCTTGTCAGGCAGGGGAAGGTGCTGCTGGAAATCGAAATAACATGTTTCCAGCGTAATCCGGCCAATCCTGTCCATGACTTCGATGTCGCAAACCATGGCGCCCACCGCTGGCCGGGCAATAGTATAGACCCACCCTGTCAGATTGGCTTCCGGGACGACGAAGGAGAAATAATTCGTTTCAGCCCAGTCATGCTTCACATCGTCAGGCGTGTGATATCCGACATCTTGAGGTCTGATCATAACGTTCTCTCTCCAGTTCTTTCGCAAAACCAGGTCGTAATCGGGAGCCTTCCCATCCGATCGAGTCTTGCCTTTACCAGGGTGCCGGGGTGCAGGGTCATTGTTCGATCAGGGAATCCAGTTGCAAGCGCAGGGATTCCGCGATGGGATAACCACCAGCCGACAGCCAGGTCAGCAGGACATCCTGATGGGTCAACCCGTTGCCCGCTCGCAGGGCGCAACCCAGCGACAGGATGTATTGCTTCCATGTGCAGAACAGCTTGTGCCAGGCGAGCTTGCCTCGATCGATAGGAAGGCCGCCCGCCGCTTCGTATGCCTCAATAAAGGCGTCGGCACTTTCGAACAGCCCGCAATGGTATGGCCTGCCATCCTCGTATGTCTGGTAAAGGTCGGTCAAGACCCATGCCAGATCAGCATGCCGGTCCCCCAGATACCCCAACTCCCAGTCAAGAATGGCGGTGATTTCGCCGCTTGCTTCGTCAAACAGGAAGTTCCCAGTGCGGAAGTCTCCGTGAACGACGGACAAATGATCGAGCACCGGGGCATTGCGGCGCAGCCAGTCCTCGGTAATGAGCGAGATCATTGACGGTTCAAACAGGTCTTCCTGCCAGCACCGGCCCCACCAGTTGACAATCTGGAGCGCGGCCTCGGTCGTCCCGACAGCGGGGCGGGCAAAGCTGGGCAACTGTCCGTCTTCAATGGGTGCCTTGTGCAGTGCCGCCATATATCTTGCATATTGCGGAACCAGCTTGTCACGCAGCGGCTTGGCGAAATGCGTCCCCATCCCGCTCACATTCGATGCCACTTTCGACGGTTTTTGAACGCCGGTGACAAACGAAGACACGAGCGCGGGCGTCCCCATGATCGTCCCATCGTCGTCGATCCAGTGCACGCGCGGAACGGGCATCAATGGTTCGGCAAACTGCATCAGTTCAAATTCACGCCGCCGGTCAGTTTCGACAATGGATGCGGCAGGTTCGCAGCGAAGGACCATCCTGTCGCCTGTTCGCTGCGCGCCATTATCCGACCAGTCCAGTTCGAAAACGAACTGCTCTTTGGAGGCCCCACCCGTGAGGCTGCGCAAATTGTGAATTTCGATCGGCGCATCTGTGCTGGCGCTTATCAGGCGGCGCAGGCGACCTTCGATATCATCGAAGGTTGGTGATTGATAATCGCCTTGCCCGCGTTTTTTCAGCTTGCTGGTTAAGGCCTTGTCGATCGACGGTTCGACAGGGTAGCGGGCGCGCAAGGCCTCGATCCATTCTTCGGTCGGGCTTGCGCGAAGCTGGGCAATGTTTTCCAAGGCCGTCGCTCCTCAAGCCGCTGGCGAGGCAGCCAGTGCCTCTGGAATGGACTTCAGCGAATGGGGAAAAACATCGAAACCCGTTCCGGCGACGAAGGCGCGTTCGCGACCGGTCTGATCCTCTGCCATATCCACCACGATGCGGGAGATCGTTTTCGCCAGATCGGGGTTGGCATTGGCAAGAATCCCGTTGACCGCTTCGGTCATACTTTCCCGCAGAGCATAGTTTGCTTCGCGGATCTGTGTCAGCGTGACATCATGGCGTGTGCCAACATCCCTGACCGAAACGATCGCAGCATCGACAGCCCCGCCAAGTGGCTTGCCTGAAGCATCCGCCACCTTTTCTGCCAGCATGATCATTGAACGGCCATCGACGATTTCAAACCAATGAGCGTAGTCTATCTGATCCTGCAGAAGATTGAGCGAGCCGATGACCAGCTGCAATTGTTCGATTGCAGCCATGTTGCCACTATCGACTGCTGGCAGGACGACTTCCGCCAAGGCTTTCTTCATGCTCCTGATCCGGAGATCGAAACCGGGTTGCACTATCCGTTATCCTCAATCCCACAGCAGGTCTTTTACGCCTGCATTGCATATTTTTTCCGAAATTCGGTCAGCGACTGAAATGCAGTTTTCAAGATCGCAGAATTTCAGAATATCCGGCATATGCACACTTACAAAACAAATACCGAGCATTCGGTTTGTTTTGTAAGTGTGGGGTTCTCGGCTGTCAACAGAGTCGATTTTTCATCACCACCCGATTGCGCACCATTCTTTCGTTCAAGGCGCGCCTGAAAATCGGCGATTTATCAGAAAAGTCGCACGGAAGCGTCTGATGTGTCCCCGCTGGCAGCCTTGCGTGAGTAGAAATAGATCGCGTTCTGAAGATCACGGATATCCTCGTCCGTAAACTCATCGAACTTTGCCATACCGTTCTGAGCCAATGCGCCTTCCTTCACGATTGCGCGCAAAGTGTCGTAGTCATGGGCTGCCGGGGATTCCCGAAGGTCGGGCCAGTTCGCAGTCCCGCTGCCGGGGTTATGGCAAATCGAGCAGTTACGAATCCACAAGTCCGTGCCCCGCTTGGCCGCTGCCTGATCGATCTTGAAATCCGGATTTTCAAACGGTTGGACTTCCTTCGTCGGTGGGGCGGTTGGCGGCAACTTCGCGTCACCTCCCAGCTTGAAAGTCAGGACGCGCGGAAGGTGCTTGCCATAGCGCCAGCCCGGATCGTCCGGTGCGGAAGCGCCATAGCCGACGAGCAGGGTCACGTATTGCTCGCCATCAACAAGGTAAGTGATTGGCGGGGCGATAATGCCATTCATGACATTGAATTTCCACAGTTCCTTGCCATTTTTGGCGTCATAGGCATGGAACCAGCCCGCAGCATCCCCCTGGAATACCAGACCAGACTTGGTCGCCATTGTGCCGCCATTCCAGCCAGTCTTGTATTTGACAGTCCAGCGCGCCTTGCCAGCCTTTGGATCCCAGGCGACGAGACTGCCTGTCCCATCCTCCGGGTCAGATTTGGAAAGGCTGAAACGTGATCCAAGCGCAAATTCGTAATGCTTCACGCCAAGCACGAACTTTTTGGCCTCCTCGGCTTTCTGGGGTGTCGTCCAGTATTTGCCCGCCAGTTGCAGAGAGGGAATATACATCAGCCCAAGGTCGGGATCGTAAGATGCCGCTTGCCAGTTATGAACGCCAAGCTGTGACGGGTAAAATGTCACCGGACCGTTTTCGTAACGGGCGTTTTCGACTTCCACCGGGCGCCCGGTTTTGAGATCAACCTTGGTAGCCCAGGTCGCCTTGCCATATTTCTCGGCAGAGAGGAGCTTTCCGTCGCGGCGGTCGAGAATGTAGAAGAAGCCGTTAATCGCCGCCTGCATCAGGACGGGGCGTTCTTTCTGCCCACCAATATCCATGGTGGTCAGGATCATTTCATTAGTGGCTTTCCAGTCCCATGCTTCGCGCGGGTTTTGCTGGTAGTGCCAGACATATTTGCCCGTGTCAGCGTCCAGCGCCACGATTGATGCAAGGAACAGGTTGTCCCCGCCATCGGGGCTTCGCTGGGCCGGATCATAATTCGATGAGTTGCCGACGCCGATATAAATGCGGTTCAGTTCCTTGTCGTAGGTAATGCCGTTCCAGACGGTCCCGCCACCGCCCCAGCGCCACCACTCCCCGCTCCATGTCTTTGCAGCCATGGCCTGCGTTTCATCCTCGAACCCGTCTGCCGGGTTTCCGGGAACGGTATAGAAGCGCCACAATTTCTTGCCGGTTGCGGCATCGTATGTGGTTACATAGCCGCGCGTTCCGAAATCCGCTCCAGCGTTGCCGACGATCACTTTCCCATCGAACACGCGTGGCGCCCCGGTGATAACCTTTCGGGAATCCTTTTCCTCGATCGTGTCCACTGACCAGTTCGGCTTGCCTGTCGCAGCATCAATGGAAATCAGGCGACCATCGAGGCTGGCAAGCAGGATTGCGCCTTTATAATAACCGATACCGCGACTGGCTTCATGCGTGGTGCGCAATACCCGTGGATGTTGCGTGCCCACTTCCGGGTCGTATTCCCAAAGTTGCTTGCCGGTTTTTGCGTCGACAGCATAGACGCGCGAAAGCGATGTCGAAAAATAGAGTGTTCCATCTATCGCAAGTGGCGTTCCCTGCATCGAGCGCGCCTGAGGTGGCAAATCCATGCTCCACGCAAGGCCCAGTTTGCCGACTGTTTCTGGGGTTATTTGCTCCAACGGGCTGAAACGCTGTTCGTTGCTTTCCAACCCGTAAAGCGCCCAGTCGCCTTCTCCGGTTGCTGAACCCGGCGTGCACGACGCCAGTGCGCTGCCGAGAAGAACCACTGCAGACAATTTTTGAAAAAGAGACACTCTCTATCCACTCCCGACATAGCGCATTTTGCGCCTGAATATATCGGCAAGGTAGGCAGATTATCCTATGAATGCCAAGCCTGTATCGAAAATGAAATGCGCGCTGACTTTAGATAGGCGACAATCCTCTATTGTAACGAACTACGAATCCCTACCTCGCGTGCTTTGCGACTCGTCAGGCAACGTGCAAAAGATCACCTTCGCGTTAAGGCTACGCGTTTGGTGAACATCCCTTTCCCCTGACCCTCCAGAAACATTTTTTCTTTTTAATTCATTTGGATATATCGTATTTATGGGGCTGGTTTACGAATAAAGTAAATCCGCTCCCGGCAAGTGCTGCCGTCTGGTATTATGCTTTTCATAAGT
>JAGREQ010000178.1 GCA_020446465.1 Novosphingobium sp.
GCACACATCGCGCAAGGTTCCAGCGTGACATAAAGATCGCACGAATCGAGCCGTTCTGCGCCCAGCACGCGCGCCGCTTCGCGAATCACCGCCATTTCCGCATGAGCCGTGGGGTCGCATCCGGTGCGCGTCAGGTTATGGGCGCTGGCGATCACCTTGCCATCATGGACAATGGCAGCGCCGACTGGCACTTCGCCCACTGCGGCACCGGCACGCGCGCGGTCCAGCGCCACATTCATCGCATCGGGAAGAGGCCAGCGTTTCATATCCATGCGGCTAGCGCGCCTTTTTGCCACCCGCAACGGCGCAAGTTGCCTTGACGATTCGTCATGCCCCCGCTATGCGCGCCGCTTTCCACGGATATTTCCGCACTTTTTGAACGAGAGATCATCATGTCGCGCATCTGCGAACTGACAGGCAAAGGCCGCCAGGTTGGCCACAACGTGAGCCACGCGAACAACAAGACCAAGCGTGTATTTCTGCCCAACCTGCAGAATGTTACGCTGCTGTCGGAAAAGCTGGACCGCAGCTTCAAGTTCCGCGTTTCGACACAGGGCCTTCGCTCTGTCGAACACAATGGCGGTCTCGACAACTGGCTGCTGAAGACGTCCGATGCCAAGCTTTCCCCGCGCGCCCGCAAGGTGAAGCGCGAAATCACGAAAGCGGCTGCAACCGCCTGATTGCGCTTGGCGAAGCGACGCTTCGCAACCTTTCAGGTTTATAGCCAGACGATCAGGGCGTTCCGCGTGGCGGCGCGCCCTTTTTCGTGTCCGCATCGTGCCGTCTGGAGAAATCGCGCGCAGGCACTTTCCAGCGCAATTTGAGCAGCAAGGTCCGCTGGAGAACCGCCGTATTATCGTCGGAAATCATCCATACGATAACAGCCCCGGCGTCATCACTGTCAGCGGATATGGCCAGCCCTTCGTAATTTTCTGTCGGAAGCGGAGAATCAAAGCGGGCGACTATCTTTCCCTGCCACAGGCGATTCGCGCCAATCGTGGCCGGATCAGCCAGCAGCAGCGCGCTGGAAAATCGCGGCGGCACGGGGAACACGACCTTTCGCAGCAGAATCATCACGCGCCCATCAGGCAACGCCGCCATATCCGTCGGGCGATAGCCATCGGGCGCCTGAAATCCGAATTGCAGCGGCTTTGCCCCCGCAACCGGATCGCCGGGGAATAGCAGCCCCTCCCCGCCTCCTCCAAAGGCACCGCCCTGGCTTTCGCTCAATACGATAAACCGGCCATCAGCAAGGCGCACCATAGCCTCCGGCCCCGAATTTTCGGGCCAGTCCGCCATCGCGCGCGGGGAAACTTTCCGGCTCGTCCCGTCAGCGGCAACGCGCAGGATTGCATTGCCATATTCGTAAGCCGCCCAGAGCGTTCCGCTTACGGAATCGCGAGTCATCGCTTCGGCATCGGTATCGAACTTGTCCTGCCGCTCCGACGCGGCAAAGCGCGCCATGACGGCACGCATCGGGCCGGCAGATGGATCATCGAAGCGCAACTGGCGGCCACGGTCGCTCAGCGCCAGAAACCGCCCATTGCCGAGCATCGCAAGCGCAGAATACCCGCCAAAATCAGCGTCATCGCTTGCCAGTTGCCACGCAGCGAGAAGCTGCATGTTCTTGCCGGGGGCTGGCATTGCGTGAAGGTCCAGTGAAACCAGCCGCACAATGCCATCGTGACGTTCCGGCGCCGTCGCACTGCGCGCCCAGACCAGGCCCAGCAGAAAGGCGCAGAACAGAACGATGGCAATCCGGCGCATGGGCCTGAACTGGCCTACATCGGCTCGTGGACAAGCAGGAGCGGATCGAGCCGCGCGCTATCCCATTTGAGGCTCCAGTGCAGATGCGGGCCGGTTGCGCGCCCGCTCATCCCGATACGGCCAATGACCTGCCCCTGCTTTACCCGCTCGCCCTCTTTTACAAGGATTTGAGAGCAATGAAGGAAAGCGCTGTTCAATCCGCCGCCATGGTCGATCATCAACAGATGCCCTTCCAGCGAGAAAGGCTGCTCAGCCGCCAGAATGACAACGCCATCCGCAGGGGCGACGAATGGCGTGCCACTGGTGCCGGTCGTGATGTCGATCCCACTATGATAGCTACCCGGCTCCCCACGATAAACGCGTTGTGAACCGAAACGCCCCGAAATCCGGCCCTTCACGGGCCAGATGAAGGCCTGCCGCCAGCCATCGCTTTCCGCCCGGACCGATCGCGCCGCATTGATTCGCGCCAATTCAGGCCGCCTGCGTTCCATAAAGGCCGCGCTCGGCCCACCGGGACGGCGGGCGGCATCGATATGTTCGATATTCCATGCCCGCGGCGAAATGGCGATGTCCTGCTGCACCAGCTTGCCATCGCGCAAGGTCGCAACGATCCGCTCGCTCGCTGGTGCATCACGATCAAAAGCAGCGAAGAAATGCCCGTCCGCCCCCACCATGACGGTATCATCGCCCAGAGCAACCGAAACCGTGCCCGCTGGCACAGTCCCGCGTATCCAGCCGCCCTGGGTTATTTCACCGCTGAAGGAAAAAGCTGCGGGCCGGGCCTGCGCGGGGGGTGTCGCGGGCGCGTTGGCCTGTGTGGTGCGGGCCACATCAGTCGTCGTCGCCGTTTCAGCCTGACTGGCACTACAGGCAACAAGCGCAAACACGCCCAGACCTGCCATCAACAATCGCTGGATCATCAGCGCGGCGTCATGCCTGTCCGAGAAGGCGCTGGGTTGCCAGTTCCGGGCTGGCGTAGGCTTCCTGTCGCACAACGCACCAGTACCGCAGTTCTTCAAGCGGAATCTGTCGGCTGCTGACAGCACAAATGACGTGACTACCAGCCTTGCGGACGGAAAACCCGTTCGGCTCATAGAGGAGAATTGCGGCGGCATCATTGGAAGACATCAACATGGTGACACCTTTAGCAAGTTCTGCTCAACCGAACAAATCATCCTGTCGCGGCTCTGCACCCTTGCGTGGCGAACGGCGCGGTGCCGCCGCCCGGCCCTGCCCGCTTTTATCCGTCCGGACATGCAGCTTGCCGTCTTCAAACTCCAGCAGGAGCGAGTCCATGCCCTTTGCTGCCGCGCGTGTTTTCACGACCGCTCCCGCATCGTCCGTTACCAGAACATAGCCCCGGCGTAGCGGCGCGCGCGGGTCGAGCTGCAAGCGCAAACGATCGAGCGAAGCCACACGATCACGCGCACGCTCTATCCGGTCCAGCAGCAGGCGCGGCGCCAGGCGCGTGGCCGCAACCTTGTCGCGCGCGCGGTCCACGCGTGACAGCAAAAGCGGCGCAGACAGCCGCGCGGTCTGCGAATTAAGCCGCCCCCGTGCATCGACAGCGCAATCGGCCAATGCCCGGCGCAAGCGTTCTGCCAGATCGTCCAGCCGCTGTTCGTGGGGTGCCAGCAGCGCATCGAGCGCTGGCATACGTTGCGCGCGCACTTCCAGCCGTTCTCGACCCAGCTGCACCGGGCGCATGGCGCTACGCCGCTGGCGCAAACCCAGTTCATCAAGGAAGTTCGCAAGGTCCGCCCGTACTGGCACGGCCATCTCTGCTGCTGCAGTGGGCGTCGGCGCGCGCCTGTCAGCCGCGTAATCGGCCAGCGTCGTATCCGTTTCATGGCCCACGGCTGAAATGACGGGAATCGAACATTCCGCAATCGCCCGAACGACGATTTCCTCGTTAAAACTCCACAGATCCTCGATCGAACCGCCGCCACGCGCAACAATCACCAGATCGGGGCGTGGCACAGGGCCACCGGGCGAAAGCGCCGAAAACCCCCGCACAGCAGCGGCAACCTGTTCTGCCGAACCTTGCCCTTGCACCAGCACGGGCCAGACGACGACGTGGCTTGGGAACCTGTCTGCCAGACGGTGCAGAATATCGCGGATGACAGCCCCCGTCGGTGATGTCACCACGCCTATCACGCGCGGCAGATAGGGAAGCGCCCGCTTGCGTTCAGCGGCAAACAAGCCTTCGGCCTGCAACCGCGCCTTGGTCTTTTCAAGCAGGGCCAGCAAAGCGCCTTCGCCCGCAATTTCAAGCTGGTCCATCACGATCTGGTATGATGAACGCCCGGCATAGGTCGTCAGCTTGCCCGTTGCGATCACTTCCAGCCCGTCTTCCGGCGCGAATGACAGCCGCTGCGCATTGCCGCGCCACATCACTGCATCGATGCGGGCCTTGTCATCCTTGAGGCTGCAATAAAGATGCCCGGACGCTGCCCGCTTCACGCCGGAAAGTTCCCCACGCAGCCGCACGAAGCCGAATCGGTCTTCCACCGTCCGTTTGAGCAATGCAGAAATTTCGCTCACCGACAGCGGTGCGGCGTTGTCGCCAGCCGCTGCCTTCGCTACCAGCCCGCCAGCAGGCATATTATCGTCGTGAAAGGTATCAGGCATGAACATCCTCTTGGCAGGGTCGGGCGGACGTGAACATGCGCTGGCATGGAAGCTGGCGCAATCCCGGCTGCTCAGGGCTGTGGATGACACGCTTTACGCAAGCCCCGGCAATCCGGGCATCGCGCAAGTGGCAACGCTTGTCTCGCTGGACCTTGCCGACCATGCAGGCGTTGTCGCCTTTTGCAATGATAAGCGCATCGGTCTGGTGGTGATCGGGCCGGAAGCGCCCCTGGTGGACGGCCTGGCCGATTCGCTGCGGGCAGAAGGCATCGCCGTATTCGGCCCCTCTGCCGCTGCGGCCCAGCTCGAAGGCTCCAAGGGCTTTACGAAAGACTTGTGCGAACGCGCCGGTATTCCAACAGCAGGCTATGTCCGCACGTCTTCCCTTGTCGAAGCCACTGCCGCGCTTGACCGTTTCGCCGCGCCCTATGTCCTGAAAGCCGATGGGCTGGCGGCGGGCAAGGGCGTGGTGATCGCCGAAACGCGCGGTGAGGCAGAAGCAGCGCTGGCCGATATGTTCGGCGGCCGCTTTGGCGATGCTGGCGCAGAAGTCGTGATCGAAGAGTTCATGACGGGCGAAGAAGCGAGCTTTTTCGCGCTGACGGACGGGGCAACCATTGTGCCGTTCGGCTCCGCGCAGGATCACAAACGCGTGGGCGAAGGCGATACTGGTCCCAATACCGGTGGCATGGGGGC